>NZ_CEXWTU010000087.1:0-18645 GCF_982758155.1 Marinagarivorans sp.
CCTCTGGCGAGGATGGCCTTTTGGCTAAAGTTTAGAGTGTGTGTCCCAATAGGTGACAACCCTACAAAGGCACAGTCCACAGCCAATTATTTAGGGTAACTGTCAACAACTTATCGCCAGGAGAACTTTGCACCTCCAAAAAGTTGCCTTTCTCCCAAGTAAAACCTTCCGGCAAGTCTAAATCCATATTGCGAACTCCTAAAATCTGCACACCAACCTCTAAAGAGGTAAGATCATATTCACTAATCCAGCTGCGTTGACCTTTAAGATGTAAGTGCCAAGCACGACTCCCATCACGACTAACCAGTGTGCTTATGACTGAGCCGTCAGAGGCTTGTGTTAACTGCCCCGCCGCCTCATAACCAAACTTCCTCAAGCGATACACATCGCCGTTAGCGAGCACCACTACACTGGCATCATCGCTGATACTTGCTCCTTCGTAGCCAATGTCACTAAAGATAGAATTACTTGTGTGAATGAAAGCATCACGCGTATCGCTGATCAATAATTGTTTCTCTTCAGCAGCAAATGTAAACGAGTAACTATCAGGAGAAAATAACAAGTCACTATTCGCGAAAAGGCTGCGTTGCTCAAGGGCAGGATAAGACCCTTCAAAAGCACGATTATGCTTCTTAAACGTTAAATATGCAGGTGACGGAGATCTATACATAGCACTAAAGTCTATATCGACAAAGGGGTAATTGGGGCCTAGAAATTGCAAACCTCTTTGCGCAAAATATTGCTCAGAGAAATAACACATATCATGCTCAATAGTCAGCCGATAAATTTCGCTGGATGATATCGCCATAAGTTCATCATAAGCACGCTCAATATCTACAATAGGAAAATCCGAAACACACTGAATTGTCCGCCAGCCCCCCTCCAAAAACTGCATGGCATACACAATACCCTCTTGACCTAAATAAACCCATGACTGCGTGCTCGGTTGATAACGCAAAACACTGGGAGTTTCCGATAGCTGCACCCTTCCTTTTTGGTATTCACGGTCTGCGTTAAGCACAACCGTATGCTGATCATATAGACCTGAAGACTGGCCGTTATAAACTGAAAGAATTGACTCCCCCTGAACTAAATCAGCATCGAGCGCATAAAAGTGCCCTGCTTTTTTGTAGGGAATCCGCTCACCGTTAAGATACATTTCGAAGGGTTTATGGGCATTTTTGATCTCAAGCAATATGAGGCTTTGATCTCCAAAAGCCAACTGACGTGGCGTAATATCATTGATCATGGGCACCTGCGAGTCCAGCCACAACATCACTCGTTTAGAACTAGCAACAACATTATTGTTTTCATCAAAGAACTCTATTTGAAAATAGTAGTATCGATTAATATCTTGACCCGTAAGCGGGTGTAAACGAGAAATAGTGACATCCGTGTCTCTGCCAGAATGTCCCTCGCTCGGCTCCACCATAAAATTTTCTGGAATATCAACAAATCGCCAATTGAGCTGCCGGTCCGTATGCAAGCCTGCCGTCGCATCCAATAGTTGCACCTTCCAAGACAGGTCTTCAAATTGAGTAGTACTCAAGATCTCAGGAGTCAAAAACTTTGGAGTAATATGCACCGCCTCTTGATGCGCATCCACAGAAAAATAAACGGTTTCACTCTTTCCAGAATGATCATCAATAATATCAAAATGAAATCGTTGGACCCCGGCGCCTTGCTGATAGCCACTGACGAATGAGATGTCCAGTTCCGCCGCCCCCTGCCCGGACTCAGGAGAGATAACGAGGCCATCAGTGATATTCTCAATACGCCAATTCGCATAAGTCCCCTTAATGGTAACTGCATCACTAGTGGTCGTGATCAGATTATTAACACTTGCGATGCCTGCTGGAACATCAGCAGGCATCGTGAATTGGCGAGGACCTGAGCCAAAAGAGGGAACAGCGCCGAATACACGGAACGCCTGATACGACTCATACTCCACAGGTACCGCTAAGGAACCCATCAACGTAGAGTCCTGATGAAGCTCTAGAGTAAAGCTGTCGGAGAAAAAACCTGGTTCACCAAATTTGGTTTCAACACGATAAGTTACGCTGCTGGCATAATCGCTGAGCGCAGTCACCGTTAGCCGCTCATGCGAGCTACTCAGCTGACCTTTGGTGTGAATCACAACCAAGCTCACCTCACGCTCAGTATAGGCAGGGACTTTAAACTCTAGCGCCACTTGTTCTGGGCAAATATCACTACATGATGCCTGACCATTAGACTCATTATCAACAGGAGCACTAGCTCCGTCACACCCCGTCACACCTGCCAGAGCCAATCCCCCCAGCACTACCAACAGTCCTCGCCAATTCATGGCTTTCTCCCTTCACGAGTATTTATGTATCCTGATTTACGTCCCTAACCGGGAAAAGTTGCACCCTCACATTTTTTTAAGCTCATAACGAACAAGGATAGATTGCGCGAAGCCAAAATAATCTGGGATATCCATAACTCCGACGCTCGATCTGGCATTTAAAGGGAGTTTTGCTATACCTTAATTAAGAGCTAACAATATAAGAGGATACACACTCTAAATTCGTGCTAGTTAATTTTTTTGTTGACGGTACAGCGTGATACTTGGCCTCAATGGGAGGTAGGCTATTATTGGCAAGCATAATCGAGGACATCCATAACACAAACCGCTAAGGTCATACCCTTTACACCCCAATTGCAGAACAATAAAAAAGAGCCCAATAGGCTCTTTTTTATGCGTGCTATATAGTACTTAGGCGTAAAGCACTACTTCAACAAATACTCCAAAAACGCCCCGCGCACGACCTCAAGCGGATTTTTATCCTCCCCAAGATTAGGCCGCATGATATCGGCAATATCGTTAATACTGGTGACACCGTTAACTTGCGCCGCTAGGTGTTCCAGCACAGGATTGCCATGAGTATTGAAGCTTAGAGTGCTGGGAATAGGTAAGTGCGGTAATACAATCCAGGCAGGTGGATAGGTATCGGCATAGGTGGTGGGGAACGTATTGGGTGCAATTGCCGCAAAAGTCCAAATCTGCTCGATGCGTTTTTCTTCGGATAATGGCGTATCCAAATAAGGGCTTTGCGTTGTGTTTTGGTACACCACCTCAAAGCCGGCGAGTTCTAGCAGTTCGATAATTTCCGCATGGCTGTAGCGGTGCATGTCGGTAATGTCGGGTCCGTAAAGCAATGGCCCGGTGTTTATCCAAACGCCGCCGGGTTTAAGGTATTTTTGTACTTGGCCGATCAGATCGCGCACTTCACGGCCGTTCACATCCATAAACCACGGGGTAATAATGGTATCAAAACTGTGTTTTTTCAGTGGTGGCCGCCAAGCGTTACCGGCAACGGCGTACCAATTATCCATATTGTCATAGCATGGTGCATTCATCGGCCAGACTTTGGTCAGGGGCAGCCCGAGTTGTGGGCCTGGGTGAATCTCGGGCAATTGCCATGGTTTTTGTTGCGCCACTAAGCGATGGGCGCAGCTGATCAAAACCGGGTTGGTATCCAGCGCTACTGTATGGCTGGGCTTTAGGTGGTGGTGTAAGTCGGCACTTAAGCGCCCAGCACCGGCACCAATAACCCAAGTATCACCCAAGGGCCTATCAATTGCGGCATGCGCAGCTTGAATGCGCGCTAGCTCGCGGGCATTTTCGCTATTGGGCAGATGCTGCGCGCCATCCCAGGCCCAATCGCGCAGGAGTAATTCAAAATACTGCAGCATGCGCGATGGGTCGTAATTGGCAAACTCGGGGTGAACGGTTTTATTCAGCCCCATATCGTTAAGCAGCACATCCATGGCTTCAACAATGCTGTTGTTAATCGCATCCATCGTTTGAATGCGCTTAACGCTGCTGGGCAGCATATCGCTGAGGTCGCGTTGGCGGTTGCGTTCTAGGTTGTTTTCGCCGCTTTTAATCGCCAGCGCGTACAGGCTTTCCCATAATTGTTGCTGCGATAAGCCCACGTCAAACCAGCAGGGCATGCCCTGTAAATCAAAAAACAGCTGGCCACAGGCACTGCAGTTTTGTTGCGCTGGGTTAAAGCCATTGTTGGTATCGGCTTGGCAAGTGGGGCAGGCGAGCAGGTGGTCGGGCGGTTGGCGGAGCATTATTAGGGCACCTTAAAATCAGGGGGAAGCACGGAAGAGGAATGCGGCAAAAGGTATAGCCATTATCAGCGAAAGGCAAACACCCAGGGCTAAGTTGTTGATAGCAGAGCGTTTTTTCGTGACCTAGTTTTGAGATCAAAGTGCGGGAGGTTACGCAGGCGAAATGGCAAGGGTCAGCTAAGCTTAAGTAATCTGTCACTGCTGAAATTAATGCTATATGTATAGCTCGATCTCACATGCTTGTCGTTTAGGTGTACGCATATCGTTTCCGTACCTTTTGGCACTGTGGGTATGGCTTGTGTGTGGGGTGATCTTACCGAACAAAAGCCATGCGCTTTTTACGGGTTACCCCGAATCTAATCTCCGTTTTGATACTGTTTCGATGGAGGAGCTTGAATTCGAAGGCGACCGCATTGGCATTATTCAAAGTATTGCGCAGGATGCTCAAGGGTATCTTTGGTTTGGCGGCAATAATGGCCTTGCGCGTTATGACGGCCGTGGATTCCGCGTTTTCCAGCGGCAAAAGGATACGCCCTTCTCCCTTGGTAGTGATGAAGTCACGGGGCTGCAAGTCGATCACAACCAACAGCTTTGGGTGGCAACACGCAATGGCTTGTATCTATATCAACCCGAGCGTGAGGGATTTAGTCATTTTAATCCGCCCAGTGCGCCGCCTTGGTTTCACAATGCGTATATATCGTCTATTGTTCTCGATGAGCAGAATCGGCTGTATGTGGGTACCGATCGTGGGCTAGTTGTGATCCCAGCAGATCGAAAAACGTGCCAGTATTACGCTTCGCGCAACGCGCAAGAGCTACCGGAGACGAATCGAATACAAGCGTTGCTTTACGATGGCGGGCAAGTACTGGTAGGCACGTTTAGTGATGGCCTCTATGTGCTAGATCCGCAGCGTGGGGACTACGCGCCTTACCCTGCGCCCGAGCAATATGCTAAAAAATTACGCAGTGCCGGTGTTTTTGACATACTGCGAGATAAAAAAGGACGGTTGTGGTTAGCGTCCATGGTTCGGCCGCCTGTACGCATCGACCCCGATGGCAGTGTGCATTTTCTCAATCACGGTACTAATCCTACGGAGTCGTCAGGGCTTAAATCTGTTTGGAGCTTGTTTGAACGCAGTAATGGTGAGATTTGGTTATCTACAGATAATGCCGGCATTGCCGTTTTTGATGAAGACAGTCAGAAATTTACTTTTCATAAGCACGATCCCTACTCTTCGAATAGTATTTCTTCCAACCAGGTGCGCAGTTTTTTCGAGGACATTCAAGGTGATATTTGGCTGGGTACTTTTAATTCGGGTATCGATTACTTCAGCCGTGCGAAAAGCCACTTTATCAATTTGAAGTACCAGCCGGGCCAAAATCAGCTGAGCCACAACGGCATATTGTCTATACAAAATAGCCAGCAAGGTGGAATGTGGATTGGTACTGAGAAAGGGCTTAACTATTTCGACCCCGCGAGCCAACAGTTTACGGTCTACAATACCGAGAATACCGAGGGGCAATTAGTTTCCGAGACCATTCTTGTCGCGAAAGAAGATAGCAACGGTATTGTGTGGCTGGGTACTACGCAAGGCGGCATTATTGCGTTTGATCCTCAAACAAAAAGCTTCAGTAATAAGACCATTCAAGAGCGGTCCGTAAGACCGGGGGGGATTAATTTCATTTGGAATATCCTGTTCGATGGCGATAATTTATGGGCAGGCACACTCTTCGAGGGCTTATTTAAGTTAGATCGCAACGGCAATGTACTTGAGCATTACCAGCACGACGCCAACAACCCAGCCTCTCTCCCCTCAAATTATATTTATCGATCTTTAGATGATGGCGAAGGTAAGCTCTGGTTAGGGACACTTGGCGGGCTTTCCATTTTAAATAAAAAAGATAAAACCTTAATCCATGTTTCCCTTCCGGATAAACCCCAGCAAAAAAATACCGCGTACAACGTGACGGGCCTTTTTATGGATCGCCAATTTCGGATCTGGGTG
This sequence comes from Marinagarivorans sp., assembly GCF_982758155.1. Classification (NCBI taxonomy): domain Bacteria; kingdom Pseudomonadati; phylum Pseudomonadota; class Gammaproteobacteria; order Cellvibrionales; family Cellvibrionaceae; genus Marinagarivorans; species Marinagarivorans sp. The sequence goes on from NZ_CEXWTU010000087.1 coordinate 6,110, forward strand.
GGCGTGCAAGGCGAAGGCGTTTATATTTTTCGTCGCGATGGCCAGCTTGTGGGGCAGGTGACACACGCTGGGGGGCTTCAATCTGCGGTGGTAAGCAGTTTTGTTGAAGATGGTGATGGCAATGTTTGGGCAGGTACACAAAACGGAATTGCACATATAGATTCCAAAACGTTTGCGGTCAATATGTATCAAAAACAACACGGCGTAGCCGACAATAACCACAACCGCAACGCAATTGCCGTGACCCCTGAAGGCCATATTTACATAGGAAGCTCGGGCGGGATTACGGTATTTAATCCTCAGCGCTTTGGTGCTAGCGCTAAAGCCAGCCCGGTTGTTGTGCAAAGCTTACAGGTCAATAACGTCAAAATAAGCCCTGTACAAAGCCCCTTGCTACCGCAAAGTATTGGTTTGCTACAACCGCTCACACTTAATCACGAACACACAACCTTTAGCCTAGGTATTGCACATTTAAATATGCGCACAGCCAAGTACAGCCAGTTCAGCTATTACTTAGAAGGGTTAGATAAAACATGGGGAAATACCACCCGCAGTGCGCGTGCGGTGTATACCAATGTACCATCGGGGAGTTACACCTTTCGATTAAAAGCCATTGATGAGCTGGGCCTTGAGAGTAGTAATGAAGTGGCTTTATCGATTCATATTTTACCGGCACCGTGGCTAACTTGGTGGGCGTACATTATTTATTGCTTAGTATTTTTGGCGATATTGACTATGTTATTTAAGCACAAGCAAAAGCAATTGGAGTTAACGCAAGAGCGAGCCTTGAATGCTGAACTGCGCAAAGTGGCAAAACTTAAAAATACATTTTTAGCCAACACCTCACACGAGCTGCGTACCCCGTTGAACGGGGTATTAGGATTGGTCGAGCAGTTAATTGATCACGGTGTAAACCGACAAGATAGCACGGTGATCTCCTATGCCAAAAACATTCAGAGCAGTGGTAAACGGTTACTGAATACCATCAATGATGTCTTAGACTTTTCGAAGTTAGAGGCCCAAAGCCTCACCCTGCAAAGGCAACCTCTTAATATATTACAAATTACCAGTGAAGCTTTAGTGTTGCTGCCAATTCCTAAACACATAGATATTTTTAATCAGCTAGAACCCGCGTCGCCAAATATTTATGCCGATGCCAACCGGCTACGCCAGGTGTTATTGAATATTATCGGCAATGCTATTAAGTACACACAAGAAGGCAGCATTACCGTTAAAAACACGTTCGACGAAAAAACCATGACGCTTGAAATACAAGATACTGGCTTGGGTATGGAAGCCGAAATTCTCGAGCGGGTTTTTGATACTGTGAAACATAGAAGTCACGATCATGGTCAAGAGCAAGGTGGAATAGGGTTGGGACTTTCGATCACCAAACAACTTATCGAGCTACATGGTGGTTATATCGAGGTGCATTCCGATACGGGCAAAGGCACGTGTGTACGATTTACATTACCGGTTACCGATGAACAAACGCATACGGGTGTTACTAGCCGGCCGTCAGCCGAAGTGGCAGCTGAATTGGTAGGTATGGCAAGCGCTGAACCCAAAGCAAAGCCCGCGATATTGATTGTTGATGACGAGATGATTAACCGCATGGTATTAAAAGGCATGCTGCAAACTAACTATAATGTGTTTGAAGCCGAGACGGGTAAGGCCGCGTTAGAGCAAGTGAGCGACAACCCGCAGATAGCACTAGTCTTGATGGATATTATGATGCCGGAAATGAACGGCTTTGAGGCCTGCAAGGCCCTGCGGCGGCATCATAATTCGGAGCAGCTACCGATTATTTTCATCACCGCCCGTGAAGTAGACGAGGATAAAACTACGGCCCAAGAAGTGGGTGGGAATGGTTTTTTACCGAAGCCGGTAAACCGAAAAAGTTTGTTGTCGGAGATGACGCTTTATCTTTAAGGTAAAACGGCGACGGGTGTTCAGAGAAGCTTAGCGTTCAAACACTGTATGTCCAAAATAATAGGCTAAAAATAGCGGGAAAGCCCCCAATATGGCGACTTGTAAGTTTTGCAAGCACGTTGTTGTAACGTCACCGAGCGAGTCAGGTATCCGACGGTGTCGCCAATGTCACGCATCGCTTCGCCCATGGGGTAGCTAATATAAAGTTCGCCTTGCTCGGTTTCATTGTCGAATAACTCAAGCATGCTTAGTGACTAATCGAGGACATCCATAACATAAACCGCTAAGGTCAGGCTGAGGCGCCTTCTGGACAGACACTCAAGCGTAGTAAACACAGGGCGTGGTTGTAGCTTGGTTATGGACTCGAAGAAGGCGGCTTGGTCGATATTCATCGCAAGCACTTCACCGATGTGCTTGCCTTTAAAGCGCACACTCAGGGTTTTACCATTAACCATTTAGAGTATGTGTCCCGCTAATTATTCGGTCATTGCTCTGTTGGCGCGTCTGTCCCACTGTTTTATTGTCAACAAATGAGTTGACAATAAGCTATAATTCGTCAATATATATATTGACGAATTAAGTAATCCTGTAAGTATAAAGGTTGACGTAATGGGACTTAAAGCACTTATAGCCCGCCAATATCGGGAGTTAATCAATGAAGCCCGCAAAAAGCTGGAGGATTTAAACATGCCTTCTGAGGGCTGGTTGCGCACTATGCGCAAAGCCCTTGGCATGTCTGGTGCGCAGCTCGCTCGCCGCGCAGGCGTAAGTCGTGCACTGGTTTCCAAAATAGAAATTTCAGAAAATTCAGGCAGCGTCACCCTTAAAAGCATGCAGCAAATGGCTGCCGCCATGAATTGTCGCTTTGTTTATGCTGTTATTCCTGAGCGCGACGTAGAAGGCATTATCGATGCGCGCGCGCGCGAAAAAGCGCGGGAGCTCGTAAAACAAGCCAGCATTCAAATGGCGCTTGAAGATCAAGCCCTTACCAATGATCGTCTCACTGCAGAAATCGAACGCCTCACCAAAGAGCTACGCGATAAGCCCTCAAACCTATGGGATGAGCAATGAGTAAGCTCGTTGGAGAACCGGATGGGTCAACACCCCTTGAGCCCGAAGAGCTCGAAGGCCTGCTTCACAAGCATGTCAGCACACGCGGGCAGCTTGATGAACTCGAGCAATACAATATTCAAGATGGTCTCAAATGGCTTAAGAAGCAAAAAAGCGCGGACCCTTTCACTGAAGGCTTCGCACGCAATCTCCACAAAAAGCTATTTGGGCAGGTCTGGCGCTGGGCAGGGACTTTCCGCAAAACAGAAAAGAACATCGGCATTGACCCGCTTCAAATTGCTATTCAACTGCGCTTACTCCTCGATGATGCCAAGTTCTGGGTTGAATACAGAACCTATCCGCCTCATGAACTCGCCGCAAGGTTTCATCATAGGTTGGTTTTTATTCACCCATTTCCAAATGGTAATGGTCGCCATGCGCGCATAATGGCGGACGCAATACTCATTACGGCTTTAAAAGAAAAACCGATAGATTGGTCGGGCGGGGTGGATTTACAAAAAATGAATGATAGGCGCACCGAATATATCGCCGCGTTGCGCGCAGCGGATGCAGGAAGTTATGAATTGTTGTTAGATTTCGTGGGTCGCTAATCCGGTGAGGGTTACCTCATCATGCCGAGAGCGAGATCACTACCTATTACCCACGAGGACGCCTTACCAATTTAGAGTGTGTGTCCCGCTAATTGTTATCAAAGATTACAAAGTATATTTCCCAAACAACTTTTTGATTGGGCGGCAGCGCTATTTATCGTTCAAACACTGTGTGTCCAAAATAATCGGCTAAAAATAGCGGGAAAGCACCCAATATGGCGACTTGTTTTTTTGGTAAGTAGTGCAGTAGCTGGGCTTGGGCAATGGGTTTTTGGTCTATAACCGGTGCTTGACTGATGGCACCTGAAATTAAGAGGTTGGCTTTTTTAAGATTGGCAGTAATTAAAAACTTCCATGCCGGTTTATCTATTTTTCTCGCATCTTGGTAGGCGGGGTTGCCGCGATTAGCCGATAGTGGCTTGTAGGTTTTGCCTGCACATTGTGTAAGTCCACTGTGCGAGTCAGGTATTCGGCAGGGTCGTCAATGTCACGTATCGCTTCGACCATGGGGTAGCTAATAAAAAGTTTGCCTTGCTCGGTTTCGTTGTTGAACAACTCAAGCATGTTTAGTAATTTTTTGTCGGCGTACAGGTTATCGCCGGGTTCCATATCAAAAAATAAATAGATTTGGCCAACTTGGTCACGCCTTAAACTGGCGAGTTCTTCCTGCTGTTGCGCTATTGGATTTAGCTCGCGGATAAGTTCAAACGGGTCTAAGTCTTCATCGTTAGCGAGCTGTTGGTATAGCTCGTATATATCGTTTTTAAAACTGACTAGAATGTGCTTGTCTTCGCCAGCAAAGAAGGCGCGCTGTAGGCTTTTAAAATAATCCTTTTCGCGCTTCTCACCCTCAAAAACAAATAATGTGCGCTCCATTAGCTGGATAAGCCTTTGTAAATTTTTTCGAGGTTATGAGCTTTGCGTAGCTCTTTACCGGTTAGTACAGTAATCGGTTTGATGGTTTTGTCCAATACAAAATAACAGTCGGGCCGCAACAGGTCGTTACTCATAACCCCGGTATTATGCGTGGTCATAAGGGTTTGGCAGTGAGAGTGAGCTACCCTATCCACGATATTTGAAGCCAAGGCGTGGTGGTAAAAGGCATCGAACTCGTCGATATAGGCAAAGGTGACATCGTTATTTTGAAAGCGCAGCCACCAGAAGTAAAAAATACCGAGCGATAATGTGCCGGTTGATGCGGCAATAACAAATTCCAGTTTGGTATTGCCGAAGTCAAAATAAATACCTTTCTCACCTTTGTTGGTGGTATCGGTTATCAGGGTGCAATCAATGCCGGCTTTGTTTAAAAATCCCTCAAAGTCCTTTACCGACCCGCTCTCTATAATACTTTGGGACAGGCGTTTTACGCCGATATCTTTACCGATATATTCGCCTGTTGTGGTTGAATTTAATGAGCGGAAAAATACCATGCCATCGATAAAATCTAACAGATTTTCTAATCGTTGATTGATCAGTGTTTCATCCAGAATGGCATTGCTGCGCACGTATTTTAGCAGCGATATCTCGGAGCTACCGACGTCTGTTTTTAAGGTTTCGGCACCCTGCAAGTGAATACTGGCATGTGTTGATTGCCTGCGGTCGATACTTAAGACCTTTTCATCACCAATTGTTAGGTGCTCATAGACCATTTGCTGGCGTGACTTTTTGCCGTAGGTATAAATAATATCAGCATTATCTATGCGAAACTCAAATACAAATTCGGCCAGTTCTACCCCTGCGGCGCCATTAAGGTAATTGCTATCTAGGGTGCTGAGGTTGCTAGGTGTATCAATGAGGTGCGATATAGGGTCTACCATAGCCAGCCCGAGGTTGGACTTGCCGCCGCCATTTGGCCCGTAGATCATGCCGTGCAGAATTGCCCCATCGCGCACAGCACTGCCGTTAAATTCGTATTGCTGACTGGATAGGTCAAAACTCAGCCAATCAGCGAAATTTCGGAAGTTTTTTACGGAAAACCTATGCAGCATAGTCATGCCCCTCAGTAATATATGGGCATTAGCATAGCAGAATTGGGGTTGTCCGTAAAAAAACTACGGCTAGGTGGCTCGGGGATCTGATGCTGGGCCGGCATTACGGTTTGGCTTTGGAGTAGCCACAGGGAAGAATCGAGGGGTCCATAACCGGTATTGCGGCGCTAACGCACGGCTGGAAGAGATGATTCAATATAAGTTTAGAAACTGAGCTGAGAGGTTTTTCGGCTTTGTTATGGGTGTCCTGGATTGTCTCTGGCCTCTTCTCGGTCGCAAGCTTGCTGACCTCGGGGCGTATGCAGCAAGCACTTGGCTATGCCTAAACATTCGGTTAGAGTCTTAAGCCTCATGAATGAGATAAAACCAAGGAGGATAAGGGATGATTAAGTCAAATACGGGTAAAGGCAAAAAAACTACCCAACAGATCTGGTGATTTTGCAGCTTCTGTTCAACGAATTCACTATTTACGAAGCCATAGATTCCCATAACAAAACACAGTATTCCCTACAACCAAACACCGCTGCAGTTAGCTCCAAAGCACTACCTAAACTGACGGTTAACGGGAAAGATGAAGCAGCGGTTGCCTCTCGCATTGAAGCCTATCAGAAGGCAAAGTCAATGGCAGTGATCGACGGTTGGGTGAGCCCTTCAGGAAATACTATAAAGTCAATCTTAAAAGACGCAGCAACCGCTAGCGGTGAGACAAGGATGACGCATATTCGAAAGAAAATTTCACCTGTGTTGAAATGTGCAGCGATCAAGCCAGCGATCGTTATTTCATTATATGAAAAGCAATATAAACCCCTTACCAGTGCAGATAAGGCTGGCTTGGAGTACATCCTCAAAACAGGCAAGGACGATAACGATATTAGACGCATTACTGAATTTGCATACATGCTGGCTACAACTAAGCATGAGACTGCACATACATTTCGCCCGATAGCCGAGTATGGGAAAGGAAAAGGTCTCAAGTATGGAGCGGAGATCACCGTTACTCATACCGACGCTGCAAAAAAAACCACTACCCAAAAAAATGTTTATTACGGCCGAGGATATGTACAGTTAACCTGGGGATATAACTACCAAAGAATTGACGAAAAACTGGGCAATGGCAACTACCCCAATAAAAGAAAAACCAAAGCATCTGACTACAATTCCGGATTCACTCTATCAAAGCCAACAGATAGTATTTACCTCTACCCAGATAAAGCGTTAAACAAAGAAAATGCTTATATAACTATGGTTTATGGCATGCAAAAAGGAATTTTTACTGGGCGCAAGATTGATAGTTACATCAATGATTTAAAGACTGACTATGTTAATTCAAGGCGGGTTATTAACGGCACAGATAAAGCCAATGCGATTGCTCGTTACGCTGAAGACATTGAAATATTACTCCGAGTATCGACCAATTGATTATCAACACAATGAAATTAACTAGCGTATTTGTATTATCAACTTGCGCACTGGCTTGCGCACCAATCCCTCATGCAGTCGACCGAGTCGAAAGCAAACTAAAAGCAAACACTGTCGATAAGTCGAAACTGGATCTCTTAACTGACTACGATCGGGAGATATGGGCTGGGCCAGACGAATGGTCGGCGTCACAATGGAAATGGAAGCAAGCGCTGCAGTGGGATCGACATTGTGATTACGTAGCAGAAGTAGAGGTAGTTGATATTACCAATACTTTACAGGTTGTCACTGTCCAGTGTGTCCCAGGTGCGTATCAGCCAATGTACTATGTGTACGCTTTTGATAAGACATCAAAAAATCACCGACAATTACAAATAGCGAAAGCTGACAGCAAGAAGACCCAAGAAGTTTGGGGGCATATTGAGGTCGATAGCACTGCCGCAGAACTTTCTGTACTGTCATTATCTCGCGGCATTGGTGATTGCGGTACTTTTAGTCTATTTAAAATCGACAATCCCGACGCCGCGCAAGCGTTTGAGCTAATCGAACGAAGACAGCGAAGTTGCAGCGCGCTGCCCAATAAACCAATTGAAGAGCTCCCGCAGGAATGGTTTGATCACAAGCGCTGGCCACTAGCGCCGCTTTAGCTTAGAGATCAAAAGGGTTAGAGTCATCAACTTAGAGTGTGTGTCCCGCTAATTAATGTTGCGGCGCTAACGCACGGCTGGAAGAGATTATTCAATATAAGTTTAGAAACTGAGCTGAGAGGTTTTTCGGCTTTGTTATGGGTGTCCTAGATTGTTCGCTATTCTCAAATGTTATGGCTTATAGTAGAGTGTTGTCATAGTACTATTTTTTATAAAACAATCGACCAGAACTCTATTTGATGTAGCGCAAACAGCTGAGTTGTGTGCTCACTATGCATTGGATAATTCCCTGTTTCATGTCGAAAGTGTAGATGATCTCGATAGTGTTATGGGTGTCCTAGATTATTTGTCTTGCTAGCCGAGGTAAAGCAGGCCAAAATCTAGAGAGTGTGTCCCGCTAAACTTTATTATCCTGCCGTTTTGAGTTTAGGGTGTCCTCGAATTTTCGTCGCCGATGTGCTTGCCTTTAAGGCGCACGCTGGGGGTTTCGTCATTAACAATTTCCCGCTAAATTCCTGTTTTTCAACCCCGCCAATTTCTAACCGAGACATATCAAGCCTAAGGGAAGAGTAACGCTCTATCCCCGGTGAATCTGTCGACTTGGATAATATAACCGTCGTTTGGCGTTGTAATGAATAAACTATCTGTTAATGAGCTGTAAGCTACATCTTCAGGATATGAAACTGAGAGCCCGGGGTTATTCTCTAAAGAGCTTATGAGTTTTCTGCTCCCTGTAGACAAGTCTATTTCATAGATATTATCGCTGCTGAACGTGATTATCCATGCAAGCTGCTTGTTCAAGTCTACATCAAATATATGTGACCCTGACAATCTTACGCCAGAGCCTACTTCGAATGGGTAGCTAGTGATTACCTCCCTTTCTTGTGTTTCGATATTGATTAAGAATAGAGTCTCAGCTGAATCAGATAAAGCAAAAATTTGATTATTGATGTCGTCCATAAATAAATCTACAGGACGATGAATTTCTAAGCCTGACCCAACTGAAGGTGAGGCTATCGCTGTTCTTTCTCCTGTCTCTATATTCACCTGATATATGCTCGCAGCGTCGCGCGCACTGTAGTACAAATAACTTCTCTCTGGGCTCACAACTATTGATCCAATGATGCCAAGATATTCTTCGGTTAGCTCTTCGTCAAAAATCGTTCTTCCTATGGGATTGGGCGGCTCAAAAGCTACTACTTTACTGAACAGGTTCGCAGCAAAGTAGAAACGTTCATTTAAAGCATCGTATGCAAATCTATTTATGGGCATATTGGGTGAAAAGTTTTCAGAGCTTTTATCTAATATAACGGTTGTTTGTTGATTCGATAAGTCTAAGTTTACGACCTTGCCTAGCCCAGGGTCAGAAACGATTATTGCGCTGTCAGATCTTGAGATCGCAATGCCTTCAGGTTGCACCCATGAGCTAGCATAACTCCCGGATTTCTGAGTATAAATACTTCTGTCGCCAGTATCAGTATTTATAAGTACAAGCATTTCGTTATCTACGTCAGAGACTACAATACCTTCAGAGCCCAGCAATTCTAGGTCCCAGTATATCCCTGGCTCAGCACCTTTGCCTCTGGCGAAGCTAGATAAAAGCTGCCTATCCCCTGTATCTAGATCAATAGCGATAACTTTTGACCAATTTGTGACGAATAGGCGATTGCTGGCATGGTTAACAACTATTGATTCAGGTTGTGTCAGCTCCTCGCCAGAGCCAACATTTTCGCTTGAAATTATTTGCCTATTACCAGTCGTGAGGTCAATAGAAAGTATAGCTTTTCGATCCAAGTCAGTAACATAGGCTGTCTTTTTATTATCTGACAGTGCAATATCTCTAGGCTGTTGGAGCCTCTCCCCTAAACCTACCTGCGATCCTGATACTTCGAAATTATCTCCGCTCTTAATATTGGTTCGAACTATTCTACTATTTAGCGCATCAACAATTAGTAGGCTACTTCCGCTTTCCGCAACGAGCCCATTTGGCAGTCGGTAATTCGAACCATTTCCAACTGTGTCGCTACTAATTATCGTTCGGTTACCATTTTCTATATTGATTTGAAAAATCAAATCATTCCGAGAATCAGAAACATATAAGAACTGATTGCTTAAACCTAGCGCTATTCGGTCAATAGCACGAAATGCTTCCCCCGTTCCTTTTTTGCTCCCACTAATAAGTTTTCGAAGACCAGATTTATTTACAGAATAAATACTCTTGGTGTCGGAATCCACTAAATATGTAAGCTCCGAGCTTCGGTCAACGACCAAACCCTCGGGTCGATTTAGTGTGGGTTGTCGATCAATCTTTGCGGTAATAACTTGATTGCTACTATTGGATGCGACATCTAACACCGAAACTTTTATGTCATTAAGGCCCGAATTCAAAGATATTTTTGCAGTCCAAGTCTCGAAGTCATTGTCCGAAACTGCTGGAACCCCGTTAACACTTACGTTAAAAATACCCTCATTATCTGAAGCCGTTCCAGAGACAGATATCTCGTTTTGGTTTGTACTTGCATTACCTATCGGAAAAGTGATCTTTCCTAGCGGGGCTTCTGTGTCTGCCCTAGTGGTAGCGGCGAATTCGTAAGGTTGCTCACCTAGAATGAGTTGAGCGGTAGATCGCGATAGCGATAGGTTGTCCGTTTTTAGTCTAATGCTTATAGATTGACCGTTGGTTAGCCGTATATTGGTACTTGAAAAAGGTAAATCTTCTAATGCGATTTCACCACCAGCTATGGAAGCCTCAATATCTCTATTGACTCCTTTGATAATGAACGGACCAAAAATCACCCATTCCCCATAATTAGCATCGACAACGTCACCAAATTCGAGCTGATCAGCTACGTCGTCTACTGCAATCGAAGAGCTGCTATCAAGAGAAGAGCTTGCAGGGACCGATTCCGCACTGGACCGGGAGAAATTCGTACTGCTTGCACTAGATGAATTTCTTGGAATTGCTTCGGGATCACTTCCCGAGCCATCGCTGCCACAAGCTGTAAATATTGATGAAACAATGCCAAAAATTATTAATCTCACGAGCCTTGTCATACAATCTCCGCATTCAACGATTGAGTATAGAAAAAATATAGTGACTATTCAGAAGAAAATAAAAGCGGGCACTCACCCTAAAAACAATCAAAACTACTCAGCCCCTTTATCAGACCAAGCAATATTCTTCAGATAAAACTTTAAAATTGCTGTCTTATAATCGCAGGCTATCAATAATTCACACCAAGAACAACAAGTCATATTTTCAAGCAGTTTTAAGCGTAGTGGTCTGAGAAAGAGAGGTTGAGTGAACGACTGATCTACCAAATAATGACTGGCAACGCCGCCGATTTTGGGGGCAAATGGGCAGGAGCTCATTTGTGTGGTGCCGCGCAGGGAAGCGCTTCACCACGACCGTAAAATCGGCGCTGTAAAGAGGGAAGCCAAAGGCCGGTGATTAGGGTTGCCCTTCACAGGTAAATGCTCCTCCGTTACCTGCATAACCGCCATCCTTGGCGGCCTCTTTCGGTGACATTTCTTTTCGGCTTTGGCATCCTGCGTCGCCCCGATAATCTGGGACACCCACAACACCGAAGCAGACGGCGGTGCTCGCACGCCGCCTAGCCAGCAAGTGCTGAGTTTGATATCCAAAGGCTTGCGAGGACAGACCCTCGTACTCGACTAGCCGAGAAACTCAAATCCTCCAGCGGTTAAAGGTTTGCTTTTTCGTGGGCTATGAGGCCGGTCGCTACAGGGCCGTAGCTTATTAGATCAATGTATCGAGTCAGGAGGTCTCTTAGTCGGCATTGCAGGAGCACAATGTCGAGGAGCAATTGTCGAGAAGGCCGATTGCAGGCTATAGGGATATATTCAATGTCATTAACTTAAGCTGAAGTGAAGCGGTGGGCGGTGATTTTTCGGGACCCTCATGCGCCGGGCCATACAGGGATAGTAAGGGGGAGAAAACGCATCGAGACAGGAGTCTATTATTAGACATTGCAGGAGCACAATGTCGAGGAGCGGTTGCCGAGATATATTTACGCCGACACGAAAAAGTGAACCTTGAACCCGTGAGCTAGCTTATAGCGTCAATGCCCTTACTCTCAGCAAGTGCAAGCATTTTTAACGCGGGCCCTTTTGGAGAGCTATCGCCTTGCTCCCACTTTTTAACCAGCTTGTCACTGACGTTAAGGTAACGAGCGAAAACTGGCTGAGAAAGCCCAGCCTTAACTCTAAGGGCCTTAACTTGCGTCGGACTAAATTCATGCACCTGCGTTAAGCACAGCGTATCGAACTTTCGCATAGTGGTTTTGTTGATAGCGCCAGACTTATGCAAACCTTGCACTGTTTTATGTAATGTATTAAGAATATCACTCATGATCTTGCCTCACCTCTAAAAGCTCACCATCGACAACTAGGTTGTGAATAGTCGCTTGGTCAAAGCTTATAAACTCTTTCGCCATCTCTTGAAGAGCTAATTTCTCTTGCTTAGTTACATTCGACTTGGCGCTCTTTGCAAACATATATAGGAAAAAGTACCGTTCACCTATAACAGCTCCGATCATCGTCCTGAAGCCGCCACTTTTACCCTTACTGGGCATGGCCACTCGCTTTTTGTAGAGATAATCTCCAAGATCCGCATCGATTAAGCCTTGGGCCATTTCTTGGCAAGCTGTCGCCAAATCCTCGTCAGTAATGGCTGACTTTTTAAACACTTTCTGAAACTGCCTCGTTTTATAGATCATAAGTATACCCCATCAGGGTACACTTTAAAAAGCATGGTGCAAGTAGCCATAACAAACGTCCTTATTTTGAACCTAAGGGGCGAGGCAATAATAGCTTATCCAATTAGGCGAAGAGATCGGCTTTCTTATCGAGGCGCTTAAAGGGGCGCA
>NZ_CEXWTU010000088.1:0-18405 GCF_982758155.1 Marinagarivorans sp.
GCCAAGGCATGCGCCCCTTTAAGCGCCTCGATAAGAAAGCCGATATCTTCGCCTATTTGGACAAACTATTATTGCCTCGCCCCTAAACCTCCAAGAGCTGGGCACTACGCCCAGCTCTTTTTGATCAGCAGAGTAACCATGACCCAACCCTATTTAATTATCAGCATGGGCGTAAGCGGTAGCGGTAAATCCACCGTGGCCGAGATGCTAGCGCAAAAGTTCGATCTACCGTTTTTAGAGGCCGACGACTTCCACAGCGCCGAAAACAAAGCCCACATGGCCGCAGGCAAGGCACTTACCGATGAAATGCGCGAACCTTGGATTGCCAACATCTGCAACACCATCAAAGAGGAAGGCAAAAGCTGTGTGTTAGCGTACAGCGGTTTACGCCGCGCACATCGTCAAAAATTTCGCGAGCTAGGCTTTAACACCCTCTTCCTCTACCTTAATGGCAGCAAAGAGCTTATCGCACAACGCATGAGTGACCGCGCCGGCCATTTTATGCCTGTAAGCTTGCTTGAAAGCCAGTTTGCCAGCATGGATGCCCCGCAAGATGAGCCGGATATGCAACTAGTCAGTATCGATGCGACCATCCCGGAAATTGTGCTCAACGCCACACAAGTGGCCAACAGTTTCATTGCAAAGCACTAAAAAGTGCGCGGTGTCGTGGACAGGGCAACGCCTTGTCCATACACTCACAGCCGAAAAAGCAGCCAATTATAGTCAGGCTGCTATTAATACAGGAGCTGTACGCTTCAGGACATTGTTTTTAGGGCCTTGATATGAGTTTTTACACACACCTTTTTTCCAGCATTGCACTCAGCAGCCTCGTCGCGCTAACCGCCAATGCAGGCGTTAAGCCGAGCACCGCAACAACCTATCAAGCGCCTTACGCTAAAAATGCGCCAGACATAGACGGCATTCCGCAAGATTATGCTTGGGAAAAAGCCGCTTGGCGCAACATCGACCAACTTACCGCCGGTAGCGCGCCCACTAGCGCCGATGACTTCAGTGGCCGCTATAAAGTCGTGTGGACCAAGAAGCACCTCTATATTTTGGCCGAGATTAGCGACGACATACTCATCGACAGCCACCCCGCCCCGCTAGAACACTACTGGGATGACGACGCCTTAGAGATTTTTATTGATGAGGACAACAGCGGCGGCAAGCACCTATTCACTTACAATGCTTTTGCTTATCACGTATCGCTCGACAACCAATCTGTCGATATGGGGCCGTTTTTAACCGATGCCGACAAAAAAGCCAGCAAAGCAAACGTTCGCCTTTACCCCCACCATATCAAATCACAATGGATGCGCAGCGAAAGTAACCCAAGCAAAATCTACTGGGAAGTACAACTCGCCGCCTACCCCGACACCTACAAAGACGAATACGCCCCCAACGAAAAACCCGTAAAACCGGCTAAACTCCATGAGGGAAAGAAATTAGGCTTCATGATGTCATACTGCGACAGCGACAGCGCAAACGGCCGTGACCACTTTATGGGTGACATAGATATCAAACCTGTTAACGGCGACAAGAACCGCGGGTATATTGATGCTAGTGTATTTGGGGTTTTGGAGTTGGTTAAATAAAAGGTTAGATTTATGGAGCGTGCACAAGTTTTTTTATCTGTTGTACTAGCAGTCAAAAATAGAAGCGCATTAATTGAAGAAGAGTTAAATGAACTCTCTGAGCGACTAAAGAACAATGTTACAGACTATGAAATTGTAATCGTTGACAACGCCTCAGCTGATAATACTCTAGAAAAACTGAAACATTTAACGTCTGAAGCAGGTATTCCAAACCTTCAGGTATACGCTCTAACCAAAGAGGTTAATAATGACGTTGCCTTGTGGGCAGGGCTTGAATCTTCGCTTGGCGATTACAGCTGCCTAATAAACCCCGACACAGATAGTTTTAGTCAAATCCCGGAAATGTTAACTAAAGCAATGCAGGGCTATGATGTTATATTTGGGCAAAATGACATTACAGCTAAACAGCCAGTGCCATACCGCATAGCCGAAACACTTTTCAACCGTTTATTTCATAGCTTTAACGGTATACGCCTTACAAAAGAAGCCCCGCAGTTTCGTATTCTCTCAAAAAGTGTTGTGAATTTCCTGCTCCAGCACAACCAGCCAGCCCAAGCCTATCGCCACCTCCCTGCCACAGCGGGTTTTACTAAAGCGAAGATTCATTACCGCGAAGCCATCAACAGAACACCACCCACTAAAAGCCTTTTAGAGAGTATTGATCGAGGCATGGGGTTACTTGCATCCACCACCCAAGCACCGATGCGAATAGTTACGACTCTATCTCTATTTGGGGCCGGCGCGAACTTAATCTATTCAATATACGTACTCTTAATTGCAATATTTAAGGATGATGTAGCTCCAGGCTGGCTAAGCCTATCCTTGCAACAATCAGGAATGTTCTTCCTTCTATCGCTTGTACTCATGGTACTCGGTGAATACATTATCAGCATGGTTAGTCGCAATAGTGATGGCCCCTCATTCTATATAGCGCAAGAATTCACTAGCGTAAAAATGACGCGACTAGAAAAGCTCAACCTAGAAGAAGAGCAGCCTCAAAATCCACTTGAGAACTAATGCAGTGAGATATGATGCAATAATTATAGGTGGTGGATTTTATGGTTGCTCTATTGCCATATATTTATCCCAAAAAAAAGGCTTCAAAAATGTTTTGATAATAGAACAAGAAGCTCAAATAATGCAGCGAGCCTCATATACCAATCAGGCTAGAATCCACAACGGTTACCACTACCCTCGCAGCTTTACAACGGCTTACAGAAGTCGTATAAACCTACCAAGGTTTATTGAAAAATGGCCAGAATCAGTAGTTGATGATTTCGAAAAGCTTTACGCGATTCCGCGCACAGGCTCAAAAGTAACCGCCAAACAATTTTACCGCTTCTGCAAAGAGATTGGCGCTGATATTTCTACCGCTGCTACTAGCTATGAAAAACTCTTCGATACTAAACGTATTGATAAAGTTTATAGCGTAAAGGAATTTGCATTTGACACCTCTATTCTAGCGGAGCATTGCTGGCAAGATATAAATGAAGCCGGCATAGAAGTTCACAGAAACGAAAAGGTAAGCAGGTTTTACGCCGAACCCGACAACTGTATTATTTCAACAGATATATCTGAATATTCATCTTCGTATGTTTTCAATTGTACTTATGCTGGCATAGCGCATATTCCCGGCTATCCAACTATTCACACGGGCATCAAACAAGAAATTACAGAAATGGCGCTGGTGCAAGTACCCAAAGAGCTTGAAAAAGTAGGCGTCACCGTTATGGATGGACCATTCTTTTCAGTAATGCCATTTCCAGCAAGGAATCTTCATACCCTTTCTCACGTACGGTACACACCCCATACTTCTTGGATTGATAATTCTGACGTCTCCCCTTACCAAAAACTTGAGCATTATAAGCAGGAAAGCCGAGTAGACAGAATGATTCGCGACACATCAAGATACCTGCCTTGCATCAACGAAAGCCAGTATCGAGACTCCTTATTTGAGGTGAAAACTATTTTACAGAAGAACGAGGGCGACGATGGGCGCCCAATCCTATTCACTCGACACAAAGAAGAGCCCCGGTGCTTTTCAGTGCTCGGAGGAAAAATTGATAATATTTTTGACGTTTTTGAACGTCTAAATACTGAAAAGCTTGAGACAAACTAAGGAATTAAATAATGAAAAATGCACTGATTGGTTATTCAGGGTTTGTTGGGGGCACGCTATTAAAACAAACTACATTTGATGACCTCTATCGATCAACAAATATACACGACATTCGTGGTAAAAATTATCAAACTACAGTCTGCGCTGGTGCCCCGGCTCAAAAATGGCTAGCAAACAAGGACCCTATCGATGATGCTAAAAAAATTGATGCGCTCATCGACCACCTATCAAATGTTGACTGTAAGAAGTTCATCCTAATCAGTACTGTCGATGTATTCAAAAGCCCAACAGGTGTGAACGAGACGACGGAAATTGATACTGACGATTTACATGCCTATGGCCTAAATCGTTACCGGCTTGAACAATTCGTAAAAAATCATTTTGAAGACAGCTTAATTGTTCGCCTACCAGGACTTGTAGGACCGGGACTCAAAAAGAATATTATCTTTGACTTACTCAACGACAATAACGTCAACCAAATTGAATCTCGCAACGTTTTCCAGTTCTACCCAATGGTTAACTTATGGTTTGACATTAAAACCGCACTTGAAAACAAACTGAAACTCATACACTTAACGGCAGAACCTATTTCTGTTCGCGCGATTGCCGAACAAGGCTTTGGGATTGATTTTGACAATCAAAAAAACAGCCCTGTTATTAGCTACGACTTCAAAAGCTGCCATTCACATCTCTTCGGCGCGGAGAATTACCAATACAACAAAAAAGAAACGTTAATGGCGGTACGCTCATACGCACAATCCGAATCGAAAAAGGCTTAATACAAAGCATGAAGATTTCCATATCGAATATTGCCTGGGATACAGCTCTTGACGCCAATATCAATGAGGTATTAGCCAGTAATAGTATTCAATTCATTGATATTGCTCCACCAAAATATTTCCCTAAACCAACAGCAGCCACGGAAAGAGAAATTACTACTGTTCGAGAAGCATGGGCCGAAAGAGGTATAGCGGTAGCAGGTATGCAATCGCTGCTATTCGGAACAAAAGGGCTAAATGTTTTTGGCGATGCCTGCACACAAAAGAAAATGCTTGACCATCTTGAGTCCATATGCCACATAGGAAAGCACCTCGGGGCAACTTACTTGGTGTTCGGGTCACCCAAAAATAGAGATCCCACAGGGCTTGAAAGCATCTTTATCGAAAGAACCTATTTGGATTTTTTTCGTCGACTGGGCGATATTGCAGCAAAATATAATACCATAATCTGCTTAGAACCCAATCCCAAAGAGTATGGAGCAAACTTTATGACCAATTCAGAAGAAACAGCATCGGTTGTAAGGAACATTAATCACGATTGCATCGCAATGCAACTCGACACTGGAGCGATGCTAATGAATGGCGAAAATCCCGCTCGCATCATTCAAACTCAAGCTGACATTATAGGGCACATTCATATTAGCGAGCCAAAGCTAGCCCCCGTCGGCAGCACCAGCTCTGACCACAAAATCATTGCTGCCAACATTAAAAAATACCTGCCAGAAAAAACTTGTACCATTGAGATGCTAACCAGCGCACCAGAAAAATCAATCGCAGAAGTCCAGCAAGCAGTAGAATTCACTTGTAAGCACTATGGTGACCTAAAATGAAGTGGGTAATTTTGCTAGCCGGTATCGCAGCAAACGCGTCAGCAAGCATCTTGATCAAAGTTGCTGTAACTCAGCCAAGAACCATGCCGTCATTAAGCGATATTAACGCTGCTTTACATAACTGGCCATTTTGGCTTGGTTTATTCTTCTATGGTTTGGCATTGTTGCTGTACACAGCCGCGCTTGCCAAGCTCCCGCTTAATATCGCGCACCCGATTCTCACTTCAGGGGCAATTACAAGCGTAGCTGTGGCATCCTACTTTTTTTTCAAAGAGGAAATATCCACGGCCACACTTACCGGCATCGGGTTTGTAATCGTTGGCGTCATATTAATTTCCCTACAGCCCCATTAGGAGTTCACAGTGCAGAGCGAAGAAAACTGGCAAGTACCTGAGTACAAAGTGACTTTCACCACCGAGCCCACACAAAAATACTGTGTTGTCATTCCAGTAATTAACGAAGGCGAAAGGGTTATCACCCTCTTACAAAAAATGGTCGATAGCAACGTCAGTGACTCAGCCGACATTATTTTAATGGATGGCGGCAGCAGTGACGGTTCGACCGAAGAAAAGCGCCTTAAAAAACTCACGGTACACTCTCTACTAGTCAAAACAGGAAAGGGCAATCTTAGCGCCCAATTAAGGTGTGCTTATGCTCACGCATTAAAAGCGGGCTACAATGGCATC
Organism: Marinagarivorans sp.; assembly: GCF_982758155.1. Taxonomy (NCBI): domain Bacteria; kingdom Pseudomonadati; phylum Pseudomonadota; class Gammaproteobacteria; order Cellvibrionales; family Cellvibrionaceae; genus Marinagarivorans; species Marinagarivorans sp. Next base: position 6,010 of record NZ_CEXWTU010000088.1, read on the forward strand.
ATTACAATTGATGGTAATAATAAAGATGACCCGGCTGAAATACCTTTATTTATTAAAGCGCTAGATGAAGGCGTAGACTTTGCCCAAGGGTCGCGCTTCATTAAAGGGGGGAAAGGCGTTAATACACCCAGCAGCCGTCACTTCGCCATCAAGTGCATCCATGCACCACTGCTTTCTGTTTTTTCGGGGTTTAACTGGACAGATACGACTCAAGGCTTTAGAGCCTATTCGGCTAACATGCTAAATGACGACCGAATTTCTGCATTTCGCGATGTCTTTGACACCTATGAACTACTCGCATACTTAAGCTATAGGGCCCCTAAACTTGGATATAAATGTAAAGAGGTACCTACCTCTCGCGTTTACCCTAAAGGGGAAGTACCTACCAAGATTAGTAGTTTTTCAGGTAATCTACTCGTATTAAAAATACTACTCAAAGCTTGCTTCAAGCAATATAACCCCTGATATTCGACATAGAGTTAATATGACTATTACGGCAGGACCCCATACAGCACAGCCCAAAATAAGGGGTGATAATTCACAGAAAGAAAAGGGCAGACTACTCTCTCAAAAGAGCTGCATTCTATATTTCTCTGTAGGTGTCGCCTTACTCTGGACAATATCATTCTACCCTGGAATATTATACTCAGATAGTGTGCCACGCTGGCAACTAGCCATAGAAGTTGCTAAAAACGGTTTCACTCATGTAGCATTTTTTGGAAGTCACCACCCTGTGATTCCCTCCTTTATGCAAGCGCCATTTTACTCACTAACCAATGAAGTAGGATTTTACATATTCTGCCAAGCAACAGCATTTTGCCTAGCTCTTTTCTACTTTGTTAGAACGTTTACAAAATCATCAACTTCTCAAATCATAACCGGGCTAGTAATACTAAGCCCGATCAATCATATTTACGCTATCTTCCATAGCTTTGATTCAGTCTTTGCCATTTCTTTTATTGCTCTTTCTGCAAGCTTAATTCGACTAAAGTTGACCCTTGGAAAAAGGCGCTACTGGCTTCTATCCCTTGCATTTTTCTTCCTATGTGTCTCCTCACGACTCAATGCCATACTATTAATATTCCCGATAGCCTTATACACATCACCTTTATTGAGACCTTTTTCTCGCAAGAAACTACTGACAATTACAATAACCACACTGTGGATTTTATCCGCCACAACCCCTGTATTAATACCGGGAATCCTACAAATGAAGGGAGGAAACTCCTGGGCCATTGGATTTTCCTGGGAATATGCAAACCTAGCCAGTAAATCAACAAACGAAAAACACCAAGAGTTCCTAGGAAAAATAGGAGCATCAACAGAAAAAATATCCGAAAACATATGCTACAACGGAATATGGTGCGGCCATGAACACAGGGAAGTAATCAGCAAAGTTCAGGGTAGTAGTGAAAGATCCAAAGAGGTTTTCAAAAATTACCTAGACATCGCCATTAATGAACCCGCTCTATTTTGGGGCGAAAAGGCCAAGTACCTCAATAGCTTACTGGGCATCAGCAGACCAATCGAAAATTTTGAAATAGCAAAATGGAGAAGTGGTAACTGGGAGGATGAATTCCATCAGTTTGATTTCCATACAGCTCAGTCAAAAGAAAATATTATAGATAACTATTTTGCCTTTTCCAAAACGCACAACTACTTGTTTAAGCCTTATTTAATATTTTTACTGCTAATAGTCGTCATAGTGCTCCCCCTCTTTTTAAAGAACTCGCCAAAATATAAAGACCTATCTGCAGCGGCCGCATTTAGTATTTTATATTATGCTACATTCTTTGTTACCGCACAAAACCATGAATTTCGCTATTTTTATCCTAGCCTCCTGTTAGCAGTAGGCATTCTCATTGCGTTCACAGGCATTATCATTCAAAAGAATCTTAGCCGAAAAGTCATCATTAGTGTGGCAGGGGGAATTGTGATTACTCTCTGGTGCGCGAATACATTCCGAATATACAACAAAAACAAAGAGATAGAGGAGTTATTTCATAACCACCAAATATTAGAGTTAACAGAGAGTATGAGTGCTGTATACACAGCAAAAAATTCTATCGTTTATCGCAGCAAGAATTGCCAGTTAAACATAAAGCACAGATTTTTCCTTCACACAAAACTCATACAGAAAAGTGCGCACAACACACGAAAGAACCTAGATTTCTACTGGAAAGATAACGCAATAGAAGAGTCAGCCTTTATCGAAAATTGCTACGCTGAAATCCCACTAAATCAAGACGAACTCATTAGCTTTGGAACAGGACAGTTCGAAGCAAATAACAACAGAACGTGGGCGGTAGAAATAACGCCTGAGGATATTGAAATAAAAGTACCTTATAAGATTCAACCCGTAGAGCTGACTGATGGCAATTGGGAAAATGGGTTATCAAAAAAGCAGGCTGGTTTTTTTATCCTCAACACCCCTCAAAATAGAAAGCTCACACACGGAACTGAGATATTACTGCCCAACTCAGAAAAAAGGAAAATAACGAACATTCACATGACGGAAAAATATATAAACATTGATATTAGTGGCAAAAAAGTCCCAGCAAGCGCAGGCTCTCCAAACTGGATTCAAGTACTCACACAATAAAATAAGTACGCCCCTTCTTTGCGAAGGGGCGGTCTACCTACTGACATATTTTAACCACAGGCCTAAGCCAAAGACCATGGTCACACAGCTTGTGTACGCCGCCATAAGTCTTCAGCAATAACTCTGAGCCACCAGCCACATCAAGATTAACAAAACGCAATTGATCACGCTTAAGGTGCTCTTCAAGCACTGACTCCCCATCTAGAAACACGCTAAAGAGCATTCCGTCAGAACACGTAGCCGTATCGGCCAACCCAAAACCTATATTTAAAGACTCAGCCCCATCTGGTAACACAGTCCTCCAGCTGCTACTTCCATGCACTCCCAGCCCTGCAGAAAATTTTACGCTCTTCACGTAAAGCCCTGTATTAATAGGCTTTGAAACACCAGCATTAATACCCAACCGCCCCCAGTCCTGCTCCCCACTAAAGCTACTACTGGGGACACTGCGATAACAGTCCTTACTGCCTGAGGAGGGCGAAATATAATAATACCGCCCCTGCCCTAGCAACACAGATGAAATCCCCTCTCTATTTAAGTGACCATTAACTTCTGAAATGTGCGCAAGGTGTGCTGTATCATCAGATTTACCAACATCACCAGCCAGAGACTCAAGGTAGGACTTTCTCAACGAGCCAGCCCTCGATGTCACTATTACATCCGTCTGGCCTAATAGCGCATACTCCCAAGCATTCCATAACTCCGCCTGATACTTATTTTCAATCCTGCTTTTAGTAAGGGCCAAATAATTAACAGTAAAGATAAGGCCAAACAGCACAATAATGCATCGACTAAAAAATCTCACATAACGATTAAAATCTAATGCCACCAAACCGATGCCTGTCAACCAAATAATAGGTAGCCAAACCAAAGTAAGCCGAGCCATTTCTGCTCTAAATGTGGATACAACTAGTACCCCAAGAATGAGCCAAGAGAGCATTAAGCGATCTATTCTTGTACCATCATTAATAGCCTTGATGGCTCCAAATATCAAAAAAGGAATAAGAAAGAAGTAATGCCCGCCCCATCGAAGGTGTCCATACTCAATAGCACGATCACTATAAGACCCAAATATAAAACGGGAGTAAGTGATCATTTGATCAGGTATTTGCAAATACCCATTAGGGCTAGTCAAGAGAAACTCACTACAAAAAAAAGTAAGGCTACTCGAGCTAAACAGAGGGATCCCGAACAAGCTCGGTGAAACATCGTTTGTATTAAGCAACCAAAAGAATGTAACTAACAACAATAATATTAAACAACATGCACCTACATAAGCCAACCTTAGCGATTTTTCACATCCATGAATTTTCAAAAGCCCATGCATCAGCACGCAAAAGTATAAAGGTGAAAAAAGTAAAGCTTCACGCGAAGAAAAGACTGATAAGATCATCACCAAACTAACGATAACAACAGCTAGCCACGTAGCCTTTACTCTCTCAATAACCAATATTGAAATTAACACAAAGTAGGGTAACAAAAGACCGGGGTTCGCCCAGGTTGAAGCAGCAATATGCCAAGGACTCGTTAATATCACCAACATCAAGCCAACACGAAAACTAGCTTGATATTGCCGACTGAGACGCCAAAGGACATATATTGTTACGATAGAGAAAAATAACAGCGGTAGACGAATAAGCGAATCAGACAGCCCAAAACTCTCGACAAAGGGTGACAAAAATAAACCATATAGTAGACCCTGCTCATTTGTAAACCAACTAACCTCCTCTCCCTGAACTAAGCGCAAAGCCAGAAGACCAGACTCAATTTCCAAATCCAGTAAGCCTGTGGAGTATGCAGGTAAACCCGACAACCTGACACAGATAAAAAAAGATACTAAGGCTAACCCAAGTACCCAATAATAGGTTTCTTTTTTTAACATCGCTTAACACCCTTTTCCGCAGGGGGGTAAAAGTATCACCTTGCTTTGATCCGTATCTGTTAAATCTTTAAATATATGCTTTTTAACCCAGCCATTAAGTGGGGACACACACTTAATGGCTGGCGCCTCAATCCAATACCAGGATATTGCTGATACGCCAATAATAATTGGGGTACATAAGTAGATCACACCCCAGAATTGATTAACCGACATTACAAGCCGATCTTCAAGCGGGATAACAAACATAAACACCACATACAGAACCAAACCGTGCAGTAAATAAACACCGTAACTCACCGTACTCAACGCTCTCGCTGCCTTGGAGGTAAATAATCCGAATACAGATACACCCGAAGCTAAAGCCGATAGAACAAAGGTAAATAACATTAGCCGAGGAAAGTTCATACGCCCATGAAAGGAGGAATAGCCAATAACCAACGCAGCCAACACCAACCAATGCGCTCCAGTACCACTTAAATAAGGCCGAAACCACCCCCCACGTACAATAGTTGCAGCTATAACCCCACCAAGGAATGAATAGAATAAACTTTTATCCAACGCCCAAGAGTCAACAAATACGATACACAGCAAGCTTACAGACAGCCAAAAAACTGATTGACTCCTCACTCCTAGCAGTAACCCTAACGTAGGTAACATAAAATAGAAAAACCATTCATACGGTAAAGTCCAAATAACACCGGCCGCATAAAGACCCATGTCAGCCTGACCATTAAACCCTTCGTACCCCGGTACAGTAAATAGCAACCAAGTAATGAGCTGAGACCGAAGCTGTGTAGATGTTGATATTTGAACAAAATTAGAATTCCACACTGCGATACATAACATGATAGCTAGCAATGTGAAATATAGCGGCCCTAGACGCATAAGACGAGAGATGAATATCCTGCCCCAATCAACATCCTTTCCTCGACTATCAATTAACTTCACCGAAAAAAGGAACCCTGTCAGCATGAAAAAAACACCGACACTCGCATTCCCTAAATTCCCATAAAGATGCGATAGGCCACCATGCCAACCATCATCCTTATGATAGTTTATCCAGTAGGACGCATGATGCAAAAACACACCAAAAGCCATAAATCCTCTAAGGCCATCTAAAGCAGAAAACTCATGCTTGGAGGAGTCACTCAAATCCTTAACGAATAGCCTTGAAAACAATAAGGCTAGTAAGGTCAGGGTTACGATATGTAGAAAACCATCATTAACGACATACTTCATCATTGCGGCAACCTCTCTCTAATACTTCGAGCGACCCTCATAGAGGCCGACCTTGTCATGTGACCATAATCCCAAGCAAATGGCTCAAATCCACCTTCACCATCCTTCACAACAGCTAAACAACTATCGTCCCTACACAAATCGTCAGCGAGAGACATAAAAACACCTCCGTATTTAGCCGTTATTAATTCTAGTTTCTTATCTTGTTCCCGAATGTCATCCAATAATGGCACTTCCACATAAACCTCTCGCGCCAGTGGTATAGCATTTTTCACTAACGTATCCGGTAAAGTCGGAATCCATTGCGGAACAACGCCAACAACAACAATATGAACCTCGGGAATATTTTCATTTAAATATTTTAAAGACTCCTCAATACGCCATATAGCTTCACCATAGCCTAGCCAATTGGCATGGATCACTACCGTTTTAGGTTTTAGTCGAATCAAATACTCGAGAGCTAAATTATTGATCCCCTCGCAGTAAACCCTCCCTTTAGTAGAAAACCCTTTGAGTGGAGGACAAGCAGATGCTGTCACTTGTGCAAAATTCGGCCACATCTGGGCAGCGCCATAAGACATTGCAGCAGCGTGCGAGTCCCCCCACAGAAATGTTTCCACGTCTTCGGGGATGCACGTTTCTGCTAAAGCACTAGCATCCTGAGCAGGCGAAAGAAAACACTCGCCATCACGATACGCTTCCGAGAAATCATATTGTTTGACCGCCAATACATCAGCCATACTTCCAAAACGCGCCGGAAATCCGTTGTTAGCAATATAAATAGCACCAATAGTGGTCGATAAATATATCCCACCTATCGAAAAAAGAGTGATCGCCCTTGCCGACACCTTAGTCTTATCCCTAAACGGCCCCTCAACATATTTCCAGCTTAGTAACGCGAGTAAAACCGAAACCACCGATAGAATCAAAAACGTGACTGAAGATGTAGCGCCTGCACTATAAATTCTATAAAATGCAAAAATTGGCTGATGCCATAAATAAGCGCCATAACTGATTAAACCAATCCCCACAAAAATTCTAAAAGACAAAAAACGGTAAACCCATCCCCCCTCTCTCGAAAAAGCCATAACACACACTGCACCAATAACAGCCGGCAATGCCCAAGCACCAGGAACCGCGTGACTTTCGTCTAAGTAAAAAACAGAACATATAATTGACAAAAAACCTACGCCAGCCAAAAACGATGCAACTGATGCCGGTAGGCTTCGAAGATAAGGCGCGCAAATCGCGGCAACGCAACCAAACCCCAACTCCCAAGCTCGTGTGGGAAGTAAATAGAAATTTGCATCTGGACTTCCTGTAGAAAGATAAAGAGACAAACCAAAGCTCACAACACACAACAATACTAAAGTCAGCGCAGTAGCTCCTCGCTTAAAAGCCACCAAACCTAGCAACACCAACGGGAAAAAAATATAAAATTGCTCCTCCACCGATAGTGTCCACGTGTGTAAGAGGGGTTTCAAGTCTGCCGCACTTTCAAAGTAACCACTTTCCATCCAAAAAAGTATATTCGAGGAGAAAAGGTTAACGCCAATTATACTCTGCCCAAAGCTTTTAAGTTCAGAGGGTAACAACAAAGCGTATGCGAATGGCATACAAGAAAATAGCACCAGTAATAATGCAGGTAATATCCGTCTTGCGCGACGCTCATAAAAACCAGCCAGTGAAAAACGTCCATCCTGCATCTCTCGATAAATTATTGTGGTAATAAGAAAACCACTAATCACAAAAAATACATCTACACCGATATACCCGCCTGAAAACCAAGAAAACCCGGCATGGAAAAGGATAACTGGGGCTACAGCAAATGCGCGCAACCCATCAATATCTGACCTATATATCATGTCAACTTCTATTCTTCAGGATTGCTAAAGGATCGCATAAGCGCTCCATCAGGGGATAACGGTGATCCTTCGCAAAAAGCATTGATATATTTACGGTTAGACTCAATGCGCTCAATTTTAATCGCCCCACCAGTCGCTAATGTAAAGCTAGCGCCAGCAGTTAGTAGCTGACGATGACGCTGCGTGTTTTGCACAAAAAAACCGCACCCGCGACGGGCATACCCGTTAACCCAATACCCATCGGTATGCCGCTCAGGAACAATTTTTTCATTAATTGCCGATAGCAGCTTAAATTCGGCAGGAAAGCCGACATCGTCAACATTTAAGATATCACCATCGAGATATATGTTAATGAACCTGCCGTAGGTTTTAATCTTCTCAATAGCTCTTATCTCTCCCGTATGAAACTCAACAAGCTTTCCTTTGGTAAAAGCGGCTAAGTTTTCTTTATTCGCTATTACAAAAAAACCAGCATAGAACCGCGAAACCCCACGGTTCCAATTTCGATCAGTGAAAACCTCTGGCAAACGCTGATAGCCAAGAGTCTCAAAAACATGCTCAGAAACTGGCGGTATATATCGCGCCTTACAGCCAATCAAATACGGTTCCTGCTTTGCAGAGCCGCCCAAAATCACACCCCGAAAATAATTACCTTCGCTACCGACCTTAACCGGAAAACGATGCACAACCTGACTTGCGTCAAGAGGACTAAAGCCTCCACCAGTCCACGCATAATTAATATTATTCTGCATCATGATTAATGAGCGAGAAGGTAACCTTCGCCCATCGATAACTAACTCTACTTCATGGTAGCCCGAGCGTTCCGATTGAACATAAAACCCATTATTGGCATCCAATTCACACTCAGCTTCAGGGAATTGAAAACTAGCTCCGTCTCGTTTTTTCCATACAACAGTTGTTGGGGATTGAAAGACAACATCGTAGCCTCGAATTAATTCACGATAAAGCCAATAATTTGATGTCAAACTCCAAGCCTGCCATGCAGAAAATCCGCGCAGCGTCGTTGTGACGATATCTTGTCCTGAAAAAAAGTATTCGCGCTGCTCCCCTAGCGCATGGATAGCAGCATCGACCCTGGCCCCGTGCTGCCTATTCACCGCACTCCACAACCCCCAGTACTCCTCTAGCGAAGAATTATCACGATGCTCTTTCGCCAATGCTATATAGGGAGCCCAATTATTGGTTAGGTAACCACCCAACGACGGCTCAAAATAATGACCTGGAGATATTTTAAGCTCATCATGCTTTTGGATATACTCTGAAAGCGTCATGGCACAAAACGTCAGCGCCAATATAGGCATTGCATACACAGCCCCTCCCGCAAATAACAACCGCCAAGACTGCAAGACTCTAAATTTCTCACTAATTTTAGAATACAAAAATCGAAGCGCGGCTATGACCAAGGCCGCAAAGGTCGTATAGCTCCAGATTAAATAGGACTGTTCATACCATGCTTTATGCCCCCCAACCGTTGCTAGTACACCACCCAAAAAAAGTGATAACCCGATACCACACAAAAATATCCACGCCGTATTTCTCAGCCAAATAGCCGCGCCAAATAAAGCCGGCAACAACCAAATATAAGGATAATAGTCAAGCATCACTTTCGAGTTAATATCTGCCCATGTAAATATTTTTGAGGATTCCGTCCAGGGAGCAAAGTACCAATATTGATCATGCCGAACATCAATAAAATTATAACTTAGTAGCTCAACTAAGTGCCCCCCGGTTGCAATCATCAAAAATAATGCCATCGCAACTAAAACAGCAATCCCAAGTAGGCACAGTTGAGAACGTCGAATATCACCTCGTATAAACAGATACAAAGAGATTAGACCGCCAACAAACAACGAAGGCAAAGCAAAGTCATTTGCCCATAGAGCAGCAACTCCACACACACTAGCGACACCAAGCAACTTAAATAAAGGTCGCCAACGTGTAATGAAAATACTGTAACAAACAAAAAGACCAATGTAAGGAAAAAACCTCCGTAAAGACCTTAAGCTGGTACCTGGGTGTACTAATTCATTAAATAATAAAGGGCCGGTCGGTGGGAAAAAATAGAAATAGGCAATAAAAAAAAATCCGGCAATTAGCGCATAGTAGCGGTGTGATCGATCAAGCGCCAAGCGGAAGACAATATAAATCGATACTCCGCTAGCCATTAACGTACCAAAATAACCTGCAAATACAGATGCCGATAGGTCTGCACCTAAAAACCAAAAAAATGGATACAGGAGAAAGGTTATACCAATGCCCAGGTAGGGTAAAAAGTCCCGCCCAGGTAACTGACCATCATAAATACGAAAAAGGCTGCTAGCAGTTTGAAAAGCCCCATCAAGATGGTAAGTAGGGATTTGTAATGCCGCCTCAAGGGCGATAAAAGAAACCGATAATGTCGATAACGCCACTACCAGAAAAAAATTCCATTTAACAATACTACTAATCATTTTTAATTCTCTAAACTACAAAATATAAACCAGCATAAAATAGCTTAATTACTTAACAATCGTATCAATATGGTATTTAGGGCGCCCTTTAACTTCAGCATATATCTTCGCCATATACTCACCCAACACCCCCAAACACATCAACTGAACACTACCAATAAAAAGCAGCGGCAAGAGAATGGAGGCCCAACCAGGAATCGCACTATCTGTGAAAATCCGAACACCTAATACCCACACAATCATCGCCAAACTTAAAAGCCCTGCAGCAAACCCCATAACGGTAATCGCTCGTAATGGCACCGTCGAAAACGAAGAGACCCCTTCCCAGGCAAAACTCAACATTTTACGTAACGGATACTTGCTCTCTCCAGCAAAACGCTCTTGGCGCTCATACTCTACCGTTGAAGACGAAAATCCCACCTCTCTCACAATGCCGCGCAAAAATAGATTCGCTTCTGGATACTCTTTAAAAGCCTCTAGGGCCTTACGGGACATCAAGCGAAAATCGGCGTGATTAAACACTAAATCTACCCCCATTTTTCGCATTAAGTGATAGTAGCCCTCTGCCGTGAAGCGCTTGAAAAAAGTGTCTGTTTTTCGCTCAGAACGTACGCCATAAACAACTTCAAAACCTTTAGCGTACTCATCCACCATAGCTTCAATGTTTTCGGGGCCATCTTGTAAGTCAGCGTCTATGCTTACAACAAGGTCTTCGGTCGTGGAACACAGCCCGGCATACAGTGCATTTTGGTGTCCTTTATTACACGACAACTTAATCGCTACCGTATGCTCATCAGCTTGCGCTTTTGCCTCTAGAATTTCCCACGTTTTATCTTTGCTACCGTCATCAACAAAGTACAACTTGGAGCCGGTGCAAATTTTTTGCTTGGCGATTAAGGCTTGAATAACGCCATCTAATACAGAGAAAGTTTCAGCAAGTACTTCTTCCTCGTTATAACAAGGTACTACTATCGCTAAAGATGGAGCTTTCATTATTCTGCTCTCCGATATATCCAATATTTGTGAAGTAAGTAGTTGGTCACCAATGCGGCCAAAATGGCTATGATTTGCGCGGCCATATACGGCAAGTAAGGTAGGAAAAACGCAAACACCATTGTATTCACCGCGACCCCAACAGCGACAACGCCCAGAAATTTAGGCAACGTCACCCAATGGCTTTGCCGGCTACCAAACGTAATATAGTAGTTCAGGAAATAGTTATATGCCGAACTCAACAAGTAAGCCGATGCCGATGCTATAACCTCACCGCTCCCAAACACTTCGATTAAGAGTAACAATAAAGCTAATTGCACCAAAGTCGCAGAACCTCCCACAAACAGGAAAGCCAACAACTGGCGACTTAGCAAACGCTGCAAACTACAAATCAACAAACGGTCATCTCGATCAAAAAGGTGCTCATGATAACGAAATCACAAGGCAGTTGGGCGCGAAATGTATCAAAGTCTCTAAAATGGCGCCGGCAGGATTCACACTTTTACAAAACATTACAGATACGCCACCCAAAAACCAAAAAGCCCCTCGCTTTCACGAAGGGCTCTTAATGGGCTACCAACTTTACGGGGTGGTTTCTACAGGGATTGCCTCACCGACAATAAAGGGGCCTTCTCTATCCACCATATAGTGAAGCTTATCGGCAAATACGCCATTTTCACCACGATCATCCCCCTGTAGATTTATCCATACTGTACGCCCCTGAAGCAGTAATGCGTAAAGCTCGTCCAGAAGCTCCAATGTCACCGTGTACTCTGCTCGCACACCATTTTCAACAAACACTTTAGAATAGTTACTCTCGGCGATTTTTATACGCACCACAGTTTTTTTTATGCTGGGGTCAAGGCTACCGATTTCCATGGTAGACATAGCAGGGTGCGCGGCATGCAAACGGCCCGAGAACAAAAGGTTTTCGCCAGTCGCATCACTGGGGTTACCCAAAGGGAAGCCCCAGTCGTACTTCACAACGTCAGTACCATCAAACTTACGATCATTTAAGCCCAACACTGTACGCTTAAGACTTAACGCTTCGTAGCCATCCTCGTGTGCAACGGCGCTTACAACCACATAATCATTTAACCGAAAGTCAGCTAGCGTTAAACGTGCATGGGCTTGCTGGATATCGACCAAGCTTGTCGTGGTGACAATATCAAACACGTCGCCACCCACGGTGATCGTTTGGCTATCGGCGTCGATAGCTTCAATAACACCGGCAAAGCTGAGTTTACTCGCGAATTCGACAATCTTAATCGAGTGCGCCTCTAACTTATTAACAGCCGTTGGCGTGCCGCGTACGACCACCAACTGGCCGCTCTGTAAGTCACC
>NZ_CEXWTU010000089.1:0-9133 GCF_982758155.1 Marinagarivorans sp.
CGATATCAAGTATTAGTGGATGAAATATTGTTTCCTCGCCCCTTAGGCTCCCCCTTTTTTGCTTGCTGTTAACCCTCTTTCCAGTTAACCCTCTTTCACTAAAGTTTCCCAGTACTGTAATGCGACTTTGCGTGAAGACTCCAATTCAGCATTAACCAGCGTTTGCAAAGCACCGCTAGGCTCAACAACAACCGTGTAATTTTTTTGGCTAATGCCACCCCAAGAGTAAAGCTGTAACGCCACCACTTCAGGCTGCAGGCTATACCCCTGAGAATCAAAGCCAAGCGGCTCAGTGCCATCAACTCGCCCACCTTGATCAAGCGCGACATACTCCGCATGGAAAGTATAAAACTGCAGTGGCTGACGATCACCATTGGGCAATACTTTCACACTTAACCAACCCGCAACTCCGGCTTCATCCTCTAGGGCTTTTTCGGAAAGGCACCGATAAGCATTATTCGCCTGGCATAACTCAACGCGCGCCTGATGCTCCCACGCATAATTTCGAGAGTCCACCAAGGCCGTCAATAATGCTTGGTGTGCCTCTTCTACCCAAAACTGATCCAGGTGCTTGCTTAAATGCTGAGGGCCATAGATACCGGCCGCAGCAATACAACCGGTGAACAAAACGGCCTTTAAAAAGCGTGAAACTGACTGAGCACTCATGATTAATACCTCAACTCAATGATTCGCCAAACCTAAATGTATTCGTGGTATCGAAGGGTGGCTCTATAAAAGGTATGTTACTAAGCCGCAGAGCACTAGTATCAAGCTATAAGAGGGTAGCGAGTGCGACAAATGGTGTAACGGAGCCCGCGCGATATAACGAGTTGTTCTAACTTTTCACAGCTTAGTCCTAGAGAGTAGGTCTAAGTCCACGATGATCTAAAAAGTAAAGCGCACCACGAATATCCATTATCACTGTCCAAAAAACTCATTAATCGCTAAAGCATTTCACCGATCGCTTATTACAACCACTAATCCTGACTCACACCCCACTATCGAGTACCGCAGCACATGCGCCACTGGCAATCGCGCGTTAGCTTGGCATAATGCCAAGCAACAACGAATGACTGAACTTAGAGATCGATTAGACCCGTTATGAATACTGTGCCCAATGTTGATAATTCTTACTTTGCTGCTGTTGACTTAGGCTCGAACAGCTTTCATTTACTCGTGGCACGTTTTGATAATGGTTTTCTGGAAAAGGTCGACCGCGAAAAAGATATGGTGCAACTGGCCCAAGGGCTTCAAGACGATGGCAACCTCAGCCTAGACGTACGCGAACGCGCCCTCGCCTGTTTAGGCCGCTTCAGTGAGCGCCTACGCGATATTCCCCCAGCACAAATTCGCGTTGTGGGCACCAAAACGTTGCGTGACGCCGATGGCGCTGGCGACTTTTTGTTACAAGCCGAGCAGACCTTAGGCCATCCCATCGCCATTATTTCGGGCTATGAAGAAGCCCGTCTCGTGTACTCGGGGCTTAGCCACAGCGTGATCAACGATAACAACCGCCGTCTAGTGATTGATATTGGCGGTGCCAGCACTGAATTCGTGATTGGCTGCGATCACACACCCGAGCTGCTAGAAAGCCTCGATTTTGGTTGCGTTGCTATTACACGTGAATTTCTCAGTGCCGGTATTACACGCAAAAGCCTCCACGCGGCCTACATTGCAGTGTGTGAGCGCGTTGAATATCTAAGAGCATCCTATATCCAACATGGTTGGACTATGGTTTATGGCACCTCCGGCACGATGCGCTCTATTGCCGAACTTACGCAAGCCAAAGATGGCGGCGCCGTGATTAATGCCACCAGCCTTAATCAGTTAATTACTGATATTGAAAATGACGGCGGTATTACCCAAGGTGATTTTTCCAAACAACGGCGGGCGGTACTCCCTGCTGGCGTTATTATCTTAAAAGCCATTTTTGATGAGCTCGACATAGAAACCCTTCATGTCGCCGATGCCACCTTAAAAGAAGGCCTGATTTACGATACCGTCGGGCGCCTTGGCGAAGATGATATTCGCAACCGAGCCATAGACAAGCTTCAGCAGCAATATCGCGTTGATACACAGCACGCCACACGCGTCAGCCACTTAGCGCTCCACCTATGGCGCCAAATTGATGGGCCAACACTGCCCGGCGCATCGCGTACAAAGCTCTTAAGCTGGGCTGCAGAAGTGCACGAAATTGGACTCGGCATTTCACATTCAGGCTACCATCACCACGGCCATTATATTTTACAGTTCAGCGATATTGCCGGCTTTGGCCGCTACGAGCAGCGCCTGCTAGCAGAGCTTGTGGGCTGCCATCGCAAAAAAATATCAGGCAAATTCGAAAAACTAGACCCGCAGGTTTTCAATGCATTAATACCGCTACTTATCTGTTTACGCATAGCCATTATTTTGCACCGCGGTCGTGACGGTATTGATAGCACCGTAGACATTCAGCTACAAAATAACATTATCGACCTCACCTTCACCGCAGGTTGGCTAGAAGACCAACCCCTGACCCGCTCAGGGCTGGAGCAAGAAAAACGCTATTTGAGCACCGTTGATTTCACCCTTCAATTTGGACCAACGGCTACCGTATAAACCGACTTAGTGCATAGACTTTCATGATTATAAAATTACTGTTTGGCTTGGCGATTATTTTCACACTTTTTACGCTGATCCATAAATATAAAAAAGCAGCCCCGCACGAACGCCGCAGCTGGGCCATAAAAATCATGCTCGCCATCGTAGTGATTGCCATTATTGTCGGCAGCATGACCGGCCGCGTACCCATTGTTGCTGGCCTAGTCGCTGCAGGTGCGACTCTCGCAAAATTTGGCCTGCGCTGGGGCTTACCTATGGCAAAAATGTGGTTCGCTAAAAGCGATGGCAACGCGACTTTTCGCAGTCAGTATTTAATTATGACGGTCAATGTGGGTACCGGGCAAATGACGGGGAAAGTCATTAAAGGCGAGTTTGCCGAACAAACTCTCGGTAATTTAACGGATGCACAACTACAAAACCTGCAAGAATTATTTGCCAGCAACGATAAGAAGTCGTACTACTTATTAGCCGCTTACATTCGTAGCAAAGGCTTTACAGGAGCGTCGAACAACCACCGTGAGGCGCCACATGAAAACACCCAAGTCTCATCGAGCAGCGGTGTATCCGTGGACGAAGCCATGGAGATTTTAGGCTTTAAAAGCATGCCCACAAAACAAGAGATTATAACCGCCCACCGCCGTTTGATGAGCAAACTACACCCCGACAAAGGCGGTAGCGACTATTTAGCGGCACGCGTTAATCAGGCTAGGGAAGTCCTGATCAACGCATTATAAGGAACGGGGAAACAAATTTATTTTGGTTTGCATTTTATTGGGGTTTGCGTGGAGGCCTATTTAAATCGGCATTTAACCTTATCACCTCAACCACTCGCGCAAACCACTCACCGGTCATTGGATTACCAGCTGAAACCACGCGAACCTGATCCCCCAAGTGTAAGTCTCGGCGCAACGAGCTGCGGTGATCAAACTCCGGCCCAGCGCCTAGAAAAATTGTATTCTCATTAATAATAAAATCATTACCGTCGACAGTAATCGAACCCCGGCTCAAATTATCGTGCATCACCGGACTGTCTGTGCTCTCTGTCGATTCGAAATCTATACTTTCAACAATACCATTACTGGTCATAAAGTTGTTGTCGCGAAAGCTTACAATGCGCGCCCACAGAAACCCTTGCGCATCTACATCGCCTTCAATGGTAACAATAGCGCCATTCATTAAACTGAACAGATCACCATTACGGTACTCTGTATTAGCCTGTAATATCACCGGCTGACCATTAACTTCAAACCCACCCAGGTAAAGATTCCCAACCACACCGGCTAAGCGCGACACCACACCCTCGGCAAGTACTTGTCGATCCTTGCGGCTGCGCAAGTCCGTAGCAACAAAGCGATCCGCTTGTACATCAAATTCCCCAGCTACGGATACCCACTGATTATTCGCCAGTTCAAACCTCAGGTTAACCTGCGAGAAATCTACGATATTCCCCGCCAAGCTCAATGAATATTCATTGCTATTAATATTCACAATGCGACCAGACAATACATCGCCGCCGCCTTCACGCTTATTAATGCGCGTAGCATAAATATCACCCGATCCCGCATTAGCGCCACGCACTTCCAAGGTATCACCCACTGCGATACCCGAAATATTAGTGGCCATAAAATCAGTATCAAACACTGTATCGCCAGATATACGTACACGCTGATTTAATACATCAATGACACCTTCATCATAATCAACACTAGTCACTTTGCCCTGCACAGCCGATTCAACATAAATCACACTGGCATTAAATTCATTGCTGTCGTCATTCTCAGTGGCCAGTAACGTAATGAAATCGCCCACACGCAACGCGTCTTCAGACCCAAGTTCGCCATTAATATAAACCTCGGCATTATCCGTTTGGTAGTGCACCCCATCCACAATAACGCTACCAAAACCGGTAATCGCGCCGCTAACAGCAACATCAGGTACAGGCGCGCCACTACCATCAATAATACTGGCGACCTCTTCGTTGTTTTGCTCACTGCCGCAAGCGGCTAACAAAACACATGCGGCATAGGTGATCACACGCGAAAGCTTAATCCACTGCATTGCTAACCTCTTAATTTTTACGCTCGATACCATAAACACCAACGCCTAAGCGAACCGTTTTGGATCTATCTTCAGTTTCGATTTGATGATCATTAATCCAAACGGCTACACGCTCTAAAAACGCCTGCCCTTCGACATTTAAAAATGCTTTAAAAGCTTCGCAGTCTTTTACGTTAATATCATTACTACTGGCACGCCGCTCAAAACGAGGGGCTTCTTTCTTTTTATTCGGTGCAACATAGAGGTTGTGCAGCAGTGTATTGGACAATTCATTAATCACCGTGCCGGCACGCAACAAAGCCTCGGGGTTGGAACCTAAGGGCGAGTAATAGGGCTTTAATACGCGCAAGATATCGTTGTCTAATGTTTCGATATTGCCTGCTGAAATCAGTTCTTTAAGTACGGCTTTAAACGGTAAACCACCACCGTGACGGCGGACCAGCTCTTTAAAAGAAACATCGCTATCTTCAGTGGCTATTAGTTTTGGGTGGCCGTCTTCGCCCAGAAAATCAGCATCTTCATACCAACCGCGAACAACGCGTGACATGCGATCTTGCGACTCTCGCACTCGTGCAACGGGCGATTCAGCAGCTAGGGCCTCTTTGATGCGCCCGACTTCGCGACGATCAATACCCGTCATGGCCGATATACGAGAACTATTCGTGGGCCGGCCGCGCACGCCAAAATCCCGCTGGGCAACGGAGACAAATGTGTTTTTGGAGAAAGTCGCGAACTCTTGGTAGGTCACGCCATTGCGTAAAAGCATCGCAACGACCGGCTCAAGTAAATTGTCCAATGCGGCTTCAATTAGTGC
The DNA here is from genome assembly GCF_982758155.1 of Marinagarivorans sp. Classification (NCBI taxonomy): domain Bacteria; kingdom Pseudomonadati; phylum Pseudomonadota; class Gammaproteobacteria; order Cellvibrionales; family Cellvibrionaceae; genus Marinagarivorans; species Marinagarivorans sp. Next base: position 5,474 of record NZ_CEXWTU010000089.1, read on the forward strand.
CTTATCATCATCCTGCGCCATAGCTCTCACAACTGCTTATAATCAAGGACGCCACCTTAAACGAGAGCCCCAATAAGACCAAGCCCTCAATGAATGGCAGTGCGCAACATCGTGAGGTAGTCCGCAGCGAACGCATTATGTCGCTCAGCCAAGGGGAAACCGTCACTCGCAATACTTATTTTCGCTCAAAGCGCGTTTTGGCTTATCAAAAGCTCCTTCTACAACTTAGAGCAAACACCATATATGAACACATAACAATCAATTAGCGTAATTTACCAGTATTGAAGACACTTTACTGCCACCAAAATTCACAAGCGCTCCAAGTTGAGATGGCCTTCTCAGTTTTTCAACTCACGTTAATACAGCTTTTAGTACCCACAAAAATCCATATATGTACAAAAACGAACTAATGAGGACTTTTTTGAGTATCGCTTTTTGCGGCAATTTAAAGCTAGGGGCGAGGTAATAATAGTTTGTCCAATTAGGCGAGGGGACCTGCTTTCTCAGCAAGGCGCTCAAAGGGGCGCATGCCGGGGCATGTAACGCTTTGAGCAACGCTGCTGAGGGAGCGGGAGGCAAGTATTATTGGATAAAGTATTTTTTCCTCGGCCCTTACATGCGCACCCAGAGAATTTTAAAACACAAAAAAAACGGGCATTTAAGCCCGTTTTTTTAACTGCAGAATCAACCTTTAAAAGTCTGGCATTAGCCTTAACGACGGTTGATCTAGCGCAAACAGCTGCTCGCGTAACTCATTGATATGCTGCGCCCAGTAGCTTTCAGTATTAAACCAGGGAAAGTGCATAGGGAATGCCGGGTCATTCCAGCGGCGCGCCAGCCAGGCGGCGTAGTGCATTAAGCGCAATGATCGCAAGCTTTCAATCAGCCCGAGTTCCTTTGGCTGAAAATCACAAAACATTTCGTAGCCTTCAATAATATTAGCCAGCTGAATATGCTGCCGCTCGGGTTCACCCGACAACAGCATCCACAAATCCTGTATCGCAGGGCCATTGCGAGCATCGTCTAAATCCACGAAATTAGGCTTATCATCCCGCCACAAAATATTGCCGGGGTGACAATCACCGTGTAATCGAATCGAGGCGTAATCGATAAGATCAAAGCGAGCAGCAACCTTCTCTAATAACTGATCCGTTATTGTGGTGTAAGCCTCTAACAAGCTGGCCGGAATGTAGTTATTCTCCAGTAGAAATTCACGGCTTTTGCTGCCAAAGCTCTCTACGGTTAACGCCGGCCGATGCACAAAAGGCTTTGCCTGCCCTGCCGCATGAATACGCCCCATGTACTGCCCTAAAGAATACAGCGTATCCTCGCAATCCAGCTCTGGGGCGCGGCCACCTCGGCGCTCGAACAGCGCTATGCGGTAACCTTTGTAGTTCAAGAGTGTATTGCCCTCGTGCACCATCGGCGGCACAACGGGAATCTCCAAGTCCTGCAGCTCAAAACTAAACGCATGCTCCTCTAGAATTTGATCATCGGTCCAGCGCTCGGGCCGGTAAAACTTTGCGATCAGCGGCTCGCCCTCTTCAATACCCACTTGGTAAACGCGGTTCTCGTAGCTATTGAGCGTATAAATACGCGCATCGCTCACAAACCCCAGCGATTCAACAGCATCTAAAACGAAGTCCGGCGTAAGGTTCGAAAAAGGTGTTTCGGCTTGCGAAACTTCTTTAGGGGATGCTTCAATAACATTCATGGTCAACTTCCAAGCGGCAGCAAAGGCGGCAGTATACAGAAGCGCTCAAGGTATCTACGTAAGGACATGAAAAATAACTGACAAGCACGCAAAAGACGTAATGGCATAAGAAACAACATAACCAAACAAAATAATATTGGTTGGTTTACGCGCCAAGCGCTATCTTGAGGTTAGGCCGTATCGCCTTCACGGTGCGCGATTGCTAGCCGACCTAACCGTAAGCATCCGTTAGGCTGCAAGCGACTGCGCCTCAATAACAGCTTGGCTGTTGAGGTAGTCCCATGAACCAATTTTGGCACCTACATTACTCTATCGACCAACCGATACATGTTGTGGTTATTGTTTTCGCCACATTCACCCTCGCCTTTGGCCTTCTATTAACAACCGCCATACTCAGCGAGCAGTCGGATTCCGGCGTAAAGAATGCCCAACATACCTTTATCGAGAAAAACCAAAAGAGCAAAGTTTAGGGGATCGAAATCAAGCATTCGCGAATGATGTATTGTTTCCTCGGGCCTTAGCCGCAAGTTTTAGGAATTTCACTATACTGAAATGGAGATGATTTACGAGTGGCGATAATGAGCTTGGGCCGGCCCACATGCTTAGTAAAAATGAACGGCGTAGGCTATTGGCTACGCCTGTTTTTTGTGCATGAGTCTCGCGGCAAGGCGTGGGGGCAACTCCTTCTGTCGGCCTGCTTACTCTGCTTTGTTAGCAACTCCCATTCCTCAGCATCTAAGCCCATCGCACCTCAAAAAGCCTTACAAGCCGCTAGTAGCAACATTGATATAAAAACTATTCAAGCTAGAGCAAGTCTTCACTTTAAGCGCTTGCTGCACAATCCGGAAACCAGCAATGCTTTGCAAACTGTATTAGCCATACAGCAAGATCGTCATGGATTCATGTGGCTAGGCGGCGAATATGGCTTAGCGCGCTACGACGGCCATCAACTTAAACGCTACCTACACGAACCCAGCGACCCAACGGCACTGCCAAGCAATGCCGTTTGGTGCCTGACCATCGATAACGAAGGCGTTTTATGGATTGGCACAAACGCTGGTTTAAGCCGCTATGACTTGAACAGCGATAGTTTCGTAAATTATCGCTTTGATCCACAGTTCAAAGATAGCCCTTTAGCAAATTCAATACGCACACTGGCGGTCGATGCTGATAATCAGCTACTGATCGGATCAGAACCCGGTTTTAGTATTTTTAACGCATAACGCACATCATTAAATCACCTACCAACAGCAGTAGTTCAAAAGCTAAACCCGCTAGCCGTCCGCGCGATTCATATAGATACAGACAATACCCTTTGGCTGGGCACCGCCACTCAAGGTTTATTGCAATTAACGTATAACGATTGCTGTATTGACGGCATAAATCATTTTCAACACGACACCAATATAACTACGAGCCTCGGCGATGACAGCATTACATCGATCACACGTGATCATACTGGAGATTTGTGGGTCAGCACTTTAGGCGGTGGGGTTTCTCGAATGACCCCCTCCACACAGCACTTTAAAAACTACCGACACGACCCTCATGATGAGAGTAGCCTAGGGCAAAACACCGTATGGGGAATTCATGAAGACAGCCAAAATAATCTTTGGCTGTCGACCGATCACGGAGGCCTTAATCGATTTAACCGTGAAGATGATTCTTTTTTGCGTATAACCCACAGCCCTCACGACAACACAACGATACTGACCAATAATGTGCGCAGTGTCTTTGAGGATCGCGATAAAAACCTTTGGGTTAGCACCTACCCTCTGGGCGTTAATGTCTTAACGGCTGGCAGCACTCAATTTACGCATTTGAAACATATTCAGAATCAACCCACCAGCTTGAGTCACTCCGGCATTCTCACATTTGCCAATAGCCAAAAAGGGCATCTTTGGGTTGGCACCGAGGGCGGGCTGAGCGCACTAGACCCCAACACT
>NZ_CEXWTU010000089.1:9143-18380 GCF_982758155.1 Marinagarivorans sp.
TCTCGAGAGCTGGCACCACAAGGCCGAGCCCGGCACCCAGGGCAAGCTGCAATTCAATGCGGTTTTGTCTGTAGCCGAGCAAGAAACCGGAGAGCTCTGGGTTGGCACTTGGTCGGGAGGTCTGCACAGAAAAGATCCTACTACACAAAAATTTGAACACTTTATTCCAAACCCTCGCGGGGACGATGGCAAGAGTATTAACAGCGCTTATATATGGGCACTGCAACTTGACGGCGACAACCTGTGGATTGGAACTGAGACCCACGGGATTAACCGTTACAACTTAAAAACTCAAGTATTCGATTATATTCTTGCCCAAACGCCTGCTGATAACCAGCATGTCTCGGGTGCACACGTTAAGGATTTCGCCATAGATCACGATCAAAATTTGTGGGTCGCAACATTTGGCGGGCTAGACATGTTCGATTTAACACGAGATAAAATAAAACATTATTATCGCGATGAAAAAGATAGCAATTCAATCATCAGTAATCGTACTTCAGCGCTACTGGTAGACACTAAAAATCGATTATGGATTGGGACCCAAGATGGCATCACACGACTCAACTCAGCGCGCGACACCTTCACCTCACTAACTATAAGCCAAGGGTTACCTTCCGATAACATTGCCAGCCTCGCGGAAGATAACGAAGGTTTTATTTGGGCCACTACAGATAATGGACTGGTAAAAATTGATCCCGAGACATTAAGTATTAAAGTTCTTCAAAAAGAAATAGGGCTAATAAGCAATATTTATAAACGCAACGCACTTTTTTTTGATAAAAAAAATCCTCTTGCACAACAGAATAAGATGTACGCCGGATCGACAGAAGGTTTAAGTATATTCAACCCTAGTAAACTTAAACTTCCGAACAAAGATCAGCATGTCACGATCACAGATTTAAAAATATTTAACGAATCCATAACAACACAAACACCCCACTCGCCACTAACAGCAAGCATTAGTGATACCACAGAGATAATACTTGATCACAACCAATCACTCATATCCCTCTCTTTTTCTGCCTTTAACTACAGTACTCATCAACATACTCGATATGAATTCATGCTAGAGGGCTACGATAAAAACTGGAGGCAAAGCGATGTACGCAACAATATTTCTTATGCCCATATACCGCCAGGAAAATACCAATTTAGAGTTCGCGTATTACCCACTAACAACGAGCCCTCGCCATCCATCACTACCCTTAGCATAAAAGTTAAGGGTCACCCACTGCTCACCTCATGGGCTTTTATTGTTTACACCCTATTAATACTCGCCATTGCTCAACTGGGGTGGCGCTATAAGGTTAAGCGTCTTGAACTCAACAAAGAGCGAACGATTAACAATAGGCTAATGCAGCTCGACAAAATGAAAGATGCTTTTTTAGCCAACACATCGCATGAACTAAGAACCCCGCTCAACGGCATAATCGGACTCAGCGAAAGCTTGCAACATAACTTACAAGTACATTTAACTGAAAAGCAAAACATTACTTTCGATATGATTATACAAAGTGGAAAGCGTCTCTCTCATTTAATCAATGATATCTTGGACATGTCAAAACTGGGCAACCAGGAAATTAAACTGCACCTAAGTGCCTGTGACATTCACCAACAAACCGAAACGGCCATTGCTTTACTCACACCACTTTTAGATAACAAACCGCTAATCATTAACAATCACATCCCCTCCTCACTACCGCACGTTTATGCCGACAAAAATCGACTTCAGCAGATACTGCTTAACCTGATTGGCAATGCGATTAAATACAGCGATGAAGGGCATATTGATATCAATGCAAAACTAGAGCGAGAAGTATTAACGATCAGTATTACCGATATGGGATTAGGGATAGCTGCAGAAGATGTAAAAACGATTTTTCAATCGTTCACCCAAGTTGACCACTCGGATTCACGTGATTTTGAAGGCTCTGGACTGGGCTTAGCCATTACTAAACAACTCGTCGAATTGCATGGCGGTAAAATTTCTGCAGTCTCCGCAATAAACCAAGGCAGCACATTTAGCTTTACTCTGCCCACTGCCAACCAAAAAGTAATGACCGCAACAGTAGCACCACCAAACACTTCACGCCCACAACGCTCTAAAGCCAGTATCACTCTAGAGCCGCCCTCTAGGCGTGTGAAAAATTTGCAAGCAAAGGCGCCGACCTATGCATCTTCCGTTACCGTATTGTGCGTTGACGATAACATCGTCAACCGAATGGTATTAGTGGGAATATTAAAACTTCACGGCTATCAAACCCTTGAAGCCGAGAATGGACAAGAAGCCATCGCCCGCGTACAAAGTGGCGAAAAAATAGACCTCATCATATTAGATGTCATGATGCCAAAAATCAGTGGCTATGAAGTGTGCCAAGTACTGCGCGCAACGCACCCCATCTATAAGCTACCCATTATCTTTTTAACCGCGAAAGAGTGCGCCAGCGAGATAACACACAGCTTTTTAGTGGGCGGAAATGACTTTATGGCCAAACCGGTAGATAAAGAAGAGCTGCTGGCTCGCGTTAAAGCGCTACTCAATATGGTTCGACAACAAGATGATTAGGGGTGGAAAATCCACCAATGCCTGTTTTTGACTTCCTTATCCTGCGGATAATGGGGCAATCTATATTTCCTCGCCCCTTATTAAGCCAACGCGGCTGTTTCCTCCCGGATGAGCTCAGGAAGCTCACGCAAACGCTGGTGGATATCCCAAGTTAAGGGCGGTAATGCCGCAACTGAGGTATTAAGCTTTAACTGTTCAAACGAACTAACGCCCACCACTGCACTGCTTACATCGCGATGATCCAGCACCCACCGCAACGCCAATTGATACAAGTCTAAGTGCGGCGCCAAGTTTAAGGCTTTGAGTGTTTCAACGGCGGCTAGGCCCTGCTGTAATGTTAAACCACTGTAGGGATTGCCCAATACACCCCGTGCCTCACGGTTGGACGGGCTGCGATAATCAGGAGCCGTAAATTGCGACTGCTCCGTTAAACGCCCTCCCAACAACCCACTAGCCAAAGGCTGGCAGGCAATAATGCCAACGCCAGCCTTTGCGGCGGCAGGCAATAACTCTTCTGCCGCCTCTTGCTGGAAAAGATTAAATACAATTTCAATGGAAGTAAGCCCTGGCTTATCGAGGCACATAAGTCCTTCGGCTGGGGTACTCACACTAGCGCCGTAATGCAGAATTAAACCTTCTGAACGAAAGTCTTCCAACCAACGCCAAACTTGATCACTACCCAGTAAAGAAGGATTGAACCGATGCAACTGCACGAGCTCTAGGCAATCTACATTCATTCGCGCCAATGAGCCCTCGATACTGCGCCGCATGCGGTCGTACTGATGACGATCGGGGTGCAATTCATTGTTACGGCCGACTTTTGTCGCGATGACACGGCGTGCAGGATTAAAGGTATTCCATGCCCCCGCGCGCGTTTCACTCACACCATCGCCATACACATCCGCGGTATTCCAAAAGCTAACGCCAGATCGGTCAGCTTCGGCCAATACGGTAAAAGCCATCACATTATCTAAAGGGCCATACTCGCCACTCAAAGATCGCCCATCAAGGCCAATCACTGAGGTTGCAATACCACTCTTGCCGAGTAACCGTTGTTCCATAATTGTTAACCTAAATCTTCAGTACGTAAAATAAAATGCCTAAGCATTCAAAACTAACGAACCGACATGATCCTCGCTAACAGAATTTAACTAAAGCCGTAGTCGTCAAGCCGCACCCTAAATGGGACAAAATGACATAACAAAAGACAAATCTATATCAATAAGAAATACCTTAAGGTATCTAAAGAATATTTGCGCTCACAGCTCACGCCGTAAAAAAACAAATAGCGCCAAATACACTGCAACCTAGAAACCAAAAAAAAACATTTATGGTAACAAAACAACCAAATAAGAAAAAACAATTAGTTGGGTCATCGATTTAACAAAAAACAAAACCAAGTAATTCAGTCTATACTTAGACTTTAGACGATTTAGGCGTCACCAACTGTTTTATTACGGCATGCCACTAAACGTTTATTTCCAGTGAAGAAATCATCCAGACATCGCTGAAAACACCGAAATTTCGCCACTAAAAATAGGACTAAAGCACCTTATTTGGTACATATCCTACCGATGATTAGCGTTAAAGTCAGAGGAAAATACAGTTAAACAGCGAATAGTAAACGTTACTTAGCGCAAGCTTTTAATAAATCTATGGCTTGTTTTTTTTATTTTATGCAGATGACTATTATGAGAAATAACCTACCCCCCAAACGACTCGGCACTAAGTCACGCCATCGGGACTTAGAAATAAGTACACTCCAGAACCTAAAAAGATGTGGGTAGGATAAACGTGCTTACACCCCTTCCTCCCGCAAACACACCCAAGGTTATCGTGCTGTTATGCAGCGATCCGCACGAACACCCTCACAATGACATTTATGGTGCTCAGCCTCTTGGACGATAATAGTACAGCGAGAGATCAGCCCCCCCTACCATCGCGCCGCGAAAGCGACTCATTCGCATGGCCTCTAAAGCATGCAGCCACTCGCGCTTGGTCTTCCGTTATTCGCCTAAATCTCAGCCACTACTGGTTAGTGCAATCATCCGCATGGGTTTTATATTTTGCCGCTATATTTCTCACCATCACTCTAACATCAGGTCGCTCGCTGCCTATCGGGACGCTACACGCGGTACTAGAGACCCTTGCTGGATTTGCCATTAGCCATCTACTAACACTGACTTTCCAGCGCCTTCGCGCACTCCCGGTTTATATTCAAGCGCCCATCATCATCACCCTGACAGTTACTGGCGCCGCCGTATGGAATTTATTCAAATGGGTCACCTTCAACGCATTATTTAAAGACACCTTTGAGCTACCCACCCTCTCGCACTTTGGTGACTGGTACTCTTTTTCGCTCGCCATATTTATTGCATGGTGCTCTGCTTATTTTGCCATTTTTCATTACTCACTACTGATTAGAGAACGCGAGAAAAGCTTACGACTTGAGGCAACCACTAAAGATGCACAACTGAAAATGTTACGCTATCAGTTAAACCCCCATTTTATTAAAAATGCGTTAAATGCAATTTCGACCCTCATACTTAAAGAAGAAAATAGTAAAGCCTATGCCACACTGGAGAAGCTCAGCAACTTCCTCAGTCATACTATTTATAATGACCCGCAAGAACTCGTCACCCTCGAAAATGAAATTGAAGCACTCGATGAATATATGGCGATTGAAAAAATGCGATTTACAGATCAACTTTCCATATCCATCAACTACGACGACGATGCACGCTTCTGCTTACTGCCCAATCTTATACTGCAACCACTGGTAGAAAATGCCGTGAAGTACGGTTCTCGCGGGGCACAAAAAATTACACGAATTCACTTAAGCGCTGAAGTCATCAAAAAAGAATTAATTATTGTGATTAGCGACAATGGCCCAGGTCTCGACATTCCCTCCGCCGCAACTAAACAGCGAAAAAGCTTGGGCATTAGCTTAACCCTAGACCGCTTACATGCGCATTTTGGCGACAAAGCTAATATAGAATTTGATAATCTAAAACCGGTAGGCCTTGCCGTAACATTAAGCATGCCAGCCTGTTTTGATACGTATTAATGGTAAACCCTATGACAACTCCAACAACACGCCACCCCATTAGCGCGGTTATCGTCGACGATGAACCTCTTGCACGCGAAGGCCTAAGGTTGCGCCTACAACAACACCCACAGGTGATTGTGGTTGCAGAATGCCAAAACATGAATGAGGCCGAAGCCGCGTTAAAAAAACACAGTCCAGATGTTATTTTCTTAGATATCGAAATGCCTCAAATCAATTCACTCGATTACCTTCTCAACAATAAAAAGGAAGACAGTGGATTTTCACAAGAGCGCCCATGGATTATTTTTGTTACGGCGTATCACAATTACGCCGTCGATGCCTTTAACGTCAACGCACTTGATTACCTAGTTAAACCCGTAGAGCAATCACGCCTGCAGCAAGCCCTCACTAAAGTAGAAGATCGCATCATACGCTTACAAAGCTCTGGAAAAGAGCAAGAGCTGCCCTCGCCTTACGTCGACAAACTGATTATTAAAGACCAAGGTAGCAGTATGATTCTGCCCTGCGACACTATCGACTGGATAGAAGCTGCTGGCGACTACATGGGCGTTCATGCAGGGGGTGCGGTGCATATTTTACGCACAACCATGAAAGAACTAGAGCAGGACTTAGACCCAAAGGTATTTAAACGTATTCATCGTTCTATTATTGTTAACACCCGCCAAATCCATAGAATATCCCCCCATACCAGCGGCGAAAGTTTTTTACACTTAAAGTGCGGCGACAAACTCAAGGTCAGCCGATCTTATAAAAATAAAATAAGGGATTTTCTTTAGGGCAAGAAAACAATTCTTATCCGACTATGCTTGATCCAGACCTGTTTTATCCAGGCATATTTTATCCAATCCTGCTTAATAGAGCTGTTGTGATTTACTAACTTGCGGCTCTGAGCCTTCACTTATTTTTCGGTTCAGCAATGCCCCAGATACCTCCCTCAACGAGGTATCCGGCACCAAACCTGATCAGGTTATAGCTCTCCGTTTTCCGTTCGAGACTACGAAAAAAGCTTCTTCACAAAAAATGTTAACGCTATCCCACAAATTAACATCCGCAATCATTCACCCCAAATTGAGCGCACTCTGCCGCTACCCCCCCTACTTTTAAAACTCAGAAGCCGGCACACTCCAATCACAATATCCACACCGCATACGCATTGACGATTCACTTTTTAGCACTGGAATACCCGTCGCGTAGTCATTAAACGTAACTATTCAGGTGGGCTCGAAATCATGCCCACTCAAAGGCGAACTGATTGTTTTCTGGGCATTCAAGCGTCAGGAACGCTTGCATAGCGGCCATGGATGGCTTGAGCGGCCCAGAAAATGATCAGTTTGCCGGCCTATTTGTGTATGGCTGAATAGTTACCATTAAACAGCATGAAGGTAAATACAATGGGCGCGAACAACAAAGGGCGGGTAGGATTATTCAGATCACAGCAATGGCAAGCTTGGGCTTCAATTAAAAAGGCCAACTGCTTATTAGCCTCTATTTTATTGTGCGCCTGCAGCGGCACCAGTAATCAAGGCAGCTCCGCAACTGCCGATATTCACTCGTCAACCGGAACACAATCCAGCGCCAGCCTAGCTTCCGCCAGCAGTGCTTTAACTGTTATCTCAAGCTCAGCAGCATCAAGTAGCAGCGCAATGAATGGCATACCAAACCAGTGCCCAACCAGCCACCCTTTTTATGCCGCCAACTGTAACCAATGCTTTGCCGATGCTAACCAAGCGCAATCTTCAGGCTGCGCAGAAATAAGCAGCAATGGTGAGCCAAGTAATAACGAGGATCCAGATCTACCCCCAAACTTTGATCAAGAAGAAGTGATTGACCGCAGCAAAGCCTTTGATGTTGATGGCGGTACATGGGTAGACGATGGTGTAGTGATCACGCGCCGTGCCGAACGCTACCGTGTTCGTCACGAACTCAGCTTCGATAATTTCAACAATTACAATATTGAATATTGGGTTGGTCGATTTGGCTGGCTTGAATTACGTGACTACACCCGCACCGCTGCCAGCAAGCACCGTCCAGCCAACTGCGGCTCGGAAGCGGCCTGTGTTGTTGTAATGCTCCACGGAGCCGTGCCCGCCGCCATGACGGACGCCGAAGGGAACACCAAAGACTGTAACCAACAAGTTCCCAATTGGCGTTACCACAAAACATATGGCAACGAGACCGATTTTGTTTACGGTTACGTTATGGAAATTATCACCACCGATGGCCAAATTATTCCTGCCTGCAATGCAAGCCAAGCACAACGTCAGCAAGCCACCGATTGGCGCGCAGTGATGCGGCCCGATGCCACCATTCCTCGGGGCTTTGCCGAAGGCGATCAGATAGAGTTTGAAACAACCATTAACTTTAGTCGCGCCAATACGCTGGGAGACAATGTAAATTACTACGGACAAACTTATAAATATGTTTTAGGCCAAGGCTTTACGGTTAACAATCGAGACCCCGCCATTGGCCCTGTGAACATTAACGATAGTTTCGCCAGGCTCGGCGGCGACACCTCGGTTCCGCAACTATCTGCAACAGGCAATACCGAACAGCGCTTCGCCTTTATGCAACACGCCTACAATATCAGCCCTAACCATATCCAAGGTTTTTTAAACGGCCGTCGTTTATTCCATACAGATTTTGATAACGGCCATCACGTCGAGCCCTTTAAACCGGGGCCGCAAGCCATCAACGGTAATTTACCCTCGCCCCACCTCGCGGGCATAACAACCAACCCCATCCAAAATGCTTGCACACAATGCCACGAACTCAACGGTAATGGGCCCGTACAAGACACTCAAAATGTTACGCCACCTAAATTGATAGGACTGGGGTTACTCGAGGCAATAGCGGAAAGCCAAATCGAAGCTTGGGCGAACGACAATGGTGGTAAAGTTAGTCGCGTTAAGCTTAACGGCAGCGAACACATTGGTCGCTTTGGCTGGAAAGCAGAAACCATTTCCGTCAAACATCAGACTGCTAAAGCGCTTCAGAACGACATGGGTATTGGCACTGCATTTGAAGGCTTTGGGCCAGAAGAGTTGAGCGATACGCATCTAGAAGAGCTCACGCTTTACACCAGTTTATTGTCCGTCCCAATACCCCGAGAAAATCTCACCAGCCTGCCAGGGCATACGCTCTTTCAACAGATAGGCTGCGATAGCTGTCATAAAATGACCGTAACTACCGGTGAGCACCCCCTTAGTGAACTCAGTCATCAGGTCATTCACCCCTACACCGATTTATTACTGCACGATTTAGGTGAAAGCGAATATCGAACCGCGCCACTTTGGGGTTTGGGCTTGAGTGGTTATGTGCGCTATGGCGATGATGATGCAGGCAACGGAACCTATGCCTTGATGCATGATGGTTTAGCTACGACCATTGAACAGTCCATTGCGCGCCACGGCAGCAGTGCACAAACATCCCGCGCCGCCTTTAATCAGTTAACGCGAAGTGAACAAACCGCTATTATCGATTACCTGAAAGCCTTGTAAAGCGCTTAGGGGCGTGCACGGAATAAGTTGCTGGAATTTGGGTTTATGGGTGCTTGCTTGACGAGGCGAAAATATGGCGTAATAGCCGGCTATTGCAAATA
>NZ_CEXWTU010000090.1:0-18235 GCF_982758155.1 Marinagarivorans sp.
TTAAAACCCGAGCGCGTAGAAGCCTCTGACCCGTTCTTCGGTCGTGGCGGCCGCGTTATGGCAAACAACCAGCGCGAGCAGAAACTGAAATTTGAGCTAGTCGTTCGCGTCTACGAAAACGGTCCATTGTTGGCAGTCATGTCCCTCAATTACCACCAAGACCATTTTGGCACTCAGTTTGAAATCAAAACAGCCGACGGCGAGACCGCGCATTCTGGCTGTATGGGCTTTGGCTTAGAGCGCATTGTATTGTCCCTGATTCAGCGCCACGGCTATGACGTTAAGGCTTGGCCTAGCGAAGTCACCTCACTACTGGGCTTGTCGTAAATCACATGGCGCTACGCGATATTATCCGTAGCGCCATTCGCTTTACACACCCGGAGGACAACTTTTAAACGAAGAGATACCATGCAAGAGACTCCCCGCATTCCCGCACAGGCTTCGCTTTGGAAGCTAGATGTCGCCACCTACGTACCCCATAGCCTGCACGGCCCAAACCGAAACTTTGTCGAGAGTAATTGCTACATCGACATCTGGGTAGAGCTTATTCATGCCGCAGGTTTAGAGGTCTATCCTTTTTTAGCTTTTACACTGGCCAGCGATTTTGAAAACGACCAGTGGACGTTTTATAAGCCCTCCTTCGAAGACATCCAATCGCTGTACGGCATTAGCGTACACGAGCTGTATTTATGGGGCGGCCTGCATCAGCAAATTGCACGACAACTGCAGCACAACAAAATGGTACTGCTAGAAGCCGACGCCTTCTTTTTGCCGGATACGCAAGAAACGGACTATAAGCAAAACCATGTCAAAACAACCATTGGTATCGAATCGATAGACCTCGAAAACAAAACCATGGGTTATTTTCACAATGCCGGTTACTACCAATTAGAGGAAGACGATTTCAACAGCATCTTCCACCTCGACAAGCCTGCAATAGACGGCTATTTACCGCCTTACTGCGAAATTGCCAAGCTAGATAACCTGCACAAGCATTCGCCAGAAATAATACGGGATAAAGCCAGAGAGCGACTTAACCATTACCTCGCTCAACTTCCCAAAACCAATCCAATAACGCGCTTCAAAGAAGGCTTTGCCGAAGAACTGGTTTACCTGTGCGAACAGGGCTTAGAAAGTTACCACCACTATGCTTTTGGCTCTCTACGCCAATTAGGTTCCGGTTACGAATTTACCGCTTATTTTTTGCGTGCACTACAAGCCGCTGAAGGTCACGACCACTTAGAGCCCATAGCCGCGATGTTCGATGAAATTTCCGTTACGGCAAAAACCCTAATATTAAAAGGGGCGCGCATGGTGAATCGCAAGAATATTAAAGATGTGAGCGCAGACTTCGATGGCATGGCCCAACATTGGGATAACGCAATGGCCGCACTCACAGAGCAACTTGCGTGAATACCCCAATAAATGACGATGCCCCGCAAGCCACCATTGCGCCGAATATCATCAGCGTAGCGGGCACCAGCGTTACAACTCTAGAGCAAAGCGCTTGGTCATCGTTAGCCATAGCACCGAACGCTGCCACAGAACCTGCGCAATTAGAATCTATCGCGCAAGCCTGGAGCCCCGCCTTAGAGGCGCTTGAGGCTCAAAATATTCCCGCCCACGAACGGGAGGATTACGACGTTTGGTATCACTGCAACTTCGCACTGAATGAGACAGATAAATGCGTGTCTTATTTGCACCTAGAAGGTTTAGCCACGGTCGCCGAAGTCTGGCTGAACGGCATTCGCTTACTGCAAAGCGACAACATGTTTATTCAACACTCACTGAACATTAGCCGCGTCAGCCAAATAGAAAATACGCTACTTATTCGGGTTTTAGCACTAACGCCACAACTGGACATGCGTAAACCTCGCCCCAAGTGGCGCACACCGTTCGTAAATCATAAAAACCTTTCGTGGTTTCGTACATCCCAAGTTGGGCGCATTCCAACATGGTCTCCACCGCCCGCCATTATCGGCCCATGGTTACCGGTTTCGGTTATTCAGCAACGTACGCTAACCCTTAGCGCTTGCCAGCTACAATGCACTTTGGACGGTGATAAAGGCGTCGTGAACGCAAACATCGAGCTTCAAGCCTTAAATGGAAACAGTATTACTAACGTTCAGTTGCAAGTCGGTGTCCATAAAATACGACTCAACAAGGTGCCGGGCAATAATGGTGAAGGCTCCTGCTATGCAGGGCAATTAACCTTAAGCGATGTTCAAACGTGGTGGCCGCATACGCATGGCGAACCAACACGCTATAACGCATCACTGATGATCACCATCGGCGAGCAAGAGCACCTTATCGATTGCGAGCCCTTAGGTTTTAGAACACTAGCGTGGAATAACCTTGCCGCCGCTTTACAGACAAAAGGGGAATTCAATAAAGACTTTGGCTTAACTATTAATGGCGAAAAGATATTCTGCCGTGGCGCTTGCTGGACCCCTTTAGATATTCATAATACGCAAAATAGTGAATTTCAACTGAGAGCAGCTCTACTACAATTACGCGATGCTGGCGTTAACATGCTCCGTGTGAGCGGCACATTTTATTACGAGCAAGATCTGTTTTATCAGCTGTGTGACGAGCTCGGTATTTTAGTGTGGCAGGATTTTATGTTTGCGCGCCTAGCCTACCCTTTTGAAGACGACACCTTTCGCGCCTCCGCTACGAAAGAAGCAACACAAATTTTAAACCGCCTACACTTTAGACCCAGTCTTGCCATTCTTTGTGGCAATACCGAAATTGAACAACAAACGGCGATGTTGGGTTTACCTCTGGAAGGCGACTTACATCATTTTTTTCGAGAAACCCTCGCCGAACTTTGCGCCGAAATTGCCCCCACTACCGCCTATTGGCCATCATCACCTGCCGGTGGCGACTTACCCTTTAAAGTCACCCAAGGTGTCAGCCACTATTTCGGTGTCGGCGGATATCAGCGCGCGCTAGAAGATGCTCAGCTTAATAGCCCCCAATTTGCGAGCGAATGCCTCGCATTCTCGAACGTACCCGAGAATGCCGGTCTGAAACCTTTTTTGCCTGACCAAGCCGGCTTTCCTACACACCCAGACTATAAAGCGGGTGTCGCACGCGATGTGAGTTCCGGCTGGGATTTCGCCGACATTACCGATCATTACATTGAACGTTTATTTAATATCGATACTCGCCAACTCCGCTACCAAGACCCACAGCGTTATTTTCAACTATCGCGCGTGGCTTGTGGCGAAGTCATGGCCAAAACCTTTGGTTTGTGGCGCCGCGATAGCTCCCCCTGCAACGGCGCTTTAATTTGGTTTTTAAAAGATTTACAAAAAGGCGCTGGTTGGGGCTTAATTGACTCTGATGGGCAAGCTAAGTCTATTTAT
Source organism: Marinagarivorans sp. (assembly GCF_982758155.1). Lineage (NCBI taxonomy): Bacteria > Pseudomonadati > Pseudomonadota > Gammaproteobacteria > Cellvibrionales > Cellvibrionaceae > Marinagarivorans > Marinagarivorans sp. The sequence continues at coordinate 3,372 of NZ_CEXWTU010000090.1, forward strand.
TTTTATTTAAAGCGTGCATGGGCACCACTCGGATTATGGTTTGTGGACGACGGCCTTAATGGTGTATCACTTAACCTTAGTCACGAAAAAAATATTCCACTCGATACCGTACTTGAAGTTGTGCGCTACCAAGCGAACGGCAAGATAGCCTTAAGTAAAAAAATACCACTCAGCTTACTAGGCCGCGACAATTTACAATGGAATGTAGAGGCTTTGCTCGAACAGTTTTTTGATATTAGCTATGCCTATAAATTTGGCCCGAAAGAACACATGCTGGTTCATGCCAGCTTATGGCAAAAAACTGAAAATACGGACACTCCTGATCAGCTATTAAATGAATGTTTTTATTACCCGCAAGATATGGGGCTACACGCCCACGTAGAACCTGAACTAGAGACCGTAGCGCTTAAAAATGAAAGCGGTTTTTCGCTTACAATCAAAACAAAACATTTTGCACGCGCCGTTGCAATTAATAGCTACCCCTATATACCAAGTGATAACTATTTTGATTTAGCACCGAATAGTCAGCGCACCATTCAACTCCATGCGCCACAAAACACTAAGCCCTTACGCGGTTCGATTTCTGTTTTTAATAGTCATAAAACGGTTACGATCAGCATTAATAACACTGAATAGAAGTAATCTCGTTTGACTGAATTTATGACATCGCCCCCATCCGATCACCTGCCATCCACTATTGTTGCCGACGATGGCTCCATTCCATTTTGGCTGGATGTGGAAGACGTAAGAGTATTTGCCTGGTATCACCCAGCTAAAGGCGATGCGCATAACAATCAAGCCATTGTGCTTTGTAATACCTTTGGTTCAGAGGCAATGCTACTGCACCCAGCCTACAGACAATTGGCTATTGAATTATCCGCGCAAGGTTACCCCTGTTTACGCTTTGATTACCCAGGCACCAATGACTCCGAAGGCTCGCCCCGCGATGCTCACTTATTAGATCTGTGGCTAAAAAGTATTCACTGCGCCATCGATTTTTTACGTAATGAATCGGGTGTAGAGCACATCAGTTTATTCGGCGTATTACTCGGCGCCACACTTGCCGCACATGCTGCCACCCAGAGAAATGATATAGAAGACCTTATTCTGTGGGCGCCGTATATTAGCGGTAAGAATTTCTTACGTACCATTAAATTGCAAAACAGCGTCATAACTGCTAACGAAGATAACATCATCCCCAACACGTGGAGGGATGGTGATAGTGAGGCCTTTGGTTTTCTTCTACCCAAAGATTTTGCAGAAGCTCTTAGCAAAATTAACTTAAGTAAAATAACAGTTGCGCCCTGCAAGCAAGCCTTTGTATTCGTGCGGGATAGCAGCTCAAATGAAAAAAAACTCACTAAAATTCTGACTGAACAGGGCGTAGATTTAACATTTCAAGACAGCGCTATCGAAGACTTAAGCCACATTATGGCAAGAATGCAGATACCCACAGCGCTTAACCAGAACATACTTTCCTGGCTCAATGCTAAAGCCCCTCTTAGTCTTGCCAGCCCAAAACCCTCTACCAGCCCCTCATCACATTTAAGCCAAAAATATAATACAGATCAATATACCGAAGAGGCTGTATTTATTAACAATAACGTTAATCTATTTGGCATTGTTAATAGACCGAATACCTCAACAAGTAATGATACCGGCATTTTACTGATTAATGGCGGTTCGAACCACAGAGCCGGCATTAACCGAAATTATACTGAATGGGCAAGAGCATGGGCTAGCCAAGGCTATACCGTTTTACGTATCGACATTTGTGGCCTCGGCGATAGCCCACCCCAAAACAATCAAGAACGCAATACGCTGTATCTAGATTCCACACGGCAAGATATAGAAAAAAGCTGCGAATACCTTAAGGAAATACTGAGGGTTAAAAAATTAGTCGTTGCCGGACTTTGTGCCGGCGCCTATCAAAGCTTGAGAGTAGCTCTAACATCTAACAGTATTGAAGGCGTACTGCTAATTAACCCTCTTCGCTTTCAAAAACCGAAAAGACACCAGGATGGAAGAAATACGCACAATAGTGTTGAGCAATTAGTCGAGACAACATCGTTTTTAGCTTTCATGCTATTTTTTCTAAACTATAAAAACTGGCGAACTTTAAAAAAATGGAAAAGAACAAGCTTAAGCTTAGCGAAAAGCGCATGTGTTCAACTGTTAAAACAGATGCGAGATCTACTGCAGCCCAAAAAGTGGAGCGCATTAAATAATTACAACGTGGCAGCCAAAGAAATTTTATTTTTGACGGACCGAAAAGTACATGTATTTATACTATGCGGCACCAAGGAAGTCATCCTGCCTTTTTTTAAAGTCGCGCTCGCGCGCTACCGAAGTAAATTAAACAAAACACCGTATTTCGCAATGGAAGAACTGGACAATACTAACCACATTCTATCGCCCATCTGGAGCCAGCATAAAGCTTACGAGCGACTCACTGAACAGTTAAAAATAATATCCGACAGGGATAAATAAAAAATATCGAACTATATTTAATAAGATATAAACTGCATTCGTAAGCTAAAATCGCTACCAATCACTGGGTGTGAACATCACCGATATCACCAGAGACCAACAAAAAAAAGACTGCGCTACCCTACGCCAAAAGGGTTTTGGAACAATCGGGTCACCGCTATTGAAAGCCAAAACCGTTTGAAATACAACGCAGCAGCACTTAATTATCAACCCGATCTCTGACACCATAAAATGACGAGTGGCTAGCGTTAAAAAATGAGGGGAAAAACCGCTAGGACATAGCCTTAGCGGTTTTTGGCATAAACTTCATGAATAGCTTTACTTATAAAAATATCAGACTAATAAATATCAATATTTATACCTAGCTGGTAACTGGCACCGAAGCGCTCGCGGCTATAGAGCATATTACCATTAGAGCTTTCATTGCCAGAAAAGTAACGAAGTGAATCATCATCGGTCAAATTAATAGCATCGAAGAAGACCTTAACCCTATTATTAATTTTGTAAGTGGCTTTAAAGTCTACCCCAAAATCGCTATCCGCATAAACATCAGCCCAATCATTACAACCGCCATCTGCAGGGCAAGACCCAATAGAATATAAAATTTCACTTCTATAGTTACCTGTTAGGCGCGTAGAAAATTTTTCATTTTCCCAACCTAATGTTAAGTTGGCGGTTTCGTCGGCTTGATCTGGAAGCTTGATGCTCCCTACACGAAAGGAATCATCCAACCGCCCTTCGCTATCGAGTAGCGTTAAGTTAGCTTGAGTAAATAAACCTGTCTCAAAGTGTTGTGAATAAGTAAGTTCGATCCCGAATACTTTAGCAGTATCGCCATTTTCACTGTAATGCACATCGGTTAATAGTAGGTCACTGGGGATAACAAACTCATTTACTTGCGCTATAGGTAGTTGTACCGGCAAGTTATTCAGTGCGATTTCGGCGCCTTTAATATCGACTATAAAGTTTTTAATGTCTTTGTAAAAAAATGCCGCCTGAAGATACAAATCATCGCTTGGGTTCCAAGACGCGCTCAGATCAATATTAGTGGCCTCCATTGGATTTAGATTAGGGTTGCCGATTTCCAACTTATTACTCTGCGCTAAGACATAATCGGATGTTGGCCGTGCGGTTTCTTCACTCGTATCATCATCGTCACATTGGCCGGTGCCTGGTATGCCATCAACTTCAGTGCCTGGCTCACATAATTCGATGTCCCCATCAATTTTGGCAAAAGTACGCACTTCGTTAAAAGTCGGGCGTACGTAACTTGTCCAAACTGCAGCTCTAAATAGCCACTCCTCAGAGGCTTCGTAGCGAAAATGCATACTCGGCAGAAAATTGCTGTAGGTCTTTGTACTCGCGGGCATATTAAGTACAACATCTAAACCGGCGGCCTCATCACCCTCGAATGCAAAGTCGTCATTTTCAATCGAGAAAAACCCGACTGAATCGAGTTCAACGCTTTCGTACCGAGCGCCAATAATTAATGAGCCATTTTCGATAACGTTAAACTCGGCCATAAGGTACACAGCTGAGGTATCTTCGCTAATAGTGTAATCATCTTTACTGCTATCAATATTCCCTGCGCTAGTATCACCGGAGTAAGGCGCCAAAGGAGCGACAATATTCAGAAGCGATTTTGCGTCTTCTACGGTAATAAATGAATACTGGTAATCAGGGTGATCGGCAAAGGCGCTGTTAAAATCTTCCCTGTAGGCTTCTGCATAATTTTCACAAAGGGCCTTAGTGTCAACGTCGTTATATAAAGCATCACAACCATCAGCCTCGTTTTTACCAGGGTCAAAACTTTGCCTATCTTTATTGCGATCACGGTCACGGCTTTTGAACCGAAAACCGGCCTTAAGGTAATTAACGGCATCTGAATCGTAGTCTTTTTGTAGATTAAAGGAAAAGCTATTCACGCTATCATCTCTTACGCTTTGCTCTAAAAAAACATTATCAAGATGCATGTTGCTATTATTGACTTCATCGTAATCGATATAACTTGAATATTCCTGAGTGTCTATACCATCAACTGTATAACGATCTTCTCCATCAGCGAAAACAAACTCATAGCCTCCTAGCGCCCTCATTTCGGCTTCGCTTACCACTTCGCCTTTAATAAAGTCTTTGCCTGCGCGGCCTACCATGGCGACATCACGCGTTCTAAGTTGCAGCCTCTGACCGTCAGGCTTGTCCCATTTAGACTTAGACATGGAGAGCTTATAATCCAGTGTTAAATCGCCACCAACAATAGATTCTCCACTAAAGGCAAAATTGCTTGTGGTTGAGTCGGATGTTTGAAAAAAGATTTGATGCTGTAGCTCAGCATCAATTACCCCAAATTCATTAAGCGACGGGTTAACATAAGCGACCTCATCAGACCCGGCACCGTCAAAGCGCAAGTACTCGCGTCGTGTAATTTCGTTGTCTTCGTATTGTGTATGGCTGGCAGATATTTTAAATGAATGATTGTCTGTAGGGCGGTATTCGAGATCGACAGATCCTGCCATTCGCGTGCGCTCTCCATTTTCTTCGCGCATTTGAAATTGGTAGGGTCCGATGACGGTGGCAACATTGTCGCCAGGACTACTTTGGTCAGGCAAACGTTGTTGGTAGGTATCTGGCAACGAGGTTTCGTGGTGCCTATCATCATAGACTTGGGTCGTGTTTTTTTCATGCGATACGGCATAAGCGACACCTAAGGTATCACCTGAATACTTGTGTGTCCCGCGCAAAGAGATCTTAGGTGATAACTTACCCGCATAATCTTGATAGCCAGTTTGCAGGGTCGCTTTTAGCGTATTTTTATCATACGTAAACGCTGAGGTGGAATTAATATTGACGGTGCCGCCAATAGAGTTAAGGTCCATATCCGGCGTTAGCGATTTAAACACTTCGATAGAGCCCATCAAATCAGCGGGAAAAGAGTTTAGCGATGCCGAACCTGTATCTTTTCCTCTAGTATCCTCAGAGGCCGATGCCATTTCATTGCCGTTAACACTGACATTGACGAATTCGGAGCCAAGACCGCGGATATTAACATGCGTACCCTCGCCCTCTTGCATTTGCAACGTAACGCCTGGTAAGCGCTTTAACGATTCTGCGACATTTTGATCGGCAAAGTTACCCGCATCATCCTGAGCAATAATCGAGCTGAAAATTTTCTTTTGTCGCTCCATCTCACGTGCGTTAAGTTCGGCTTGGCGCACACCGGTAACAATGACTTCTTCAACAATAGTGTTACTGGCTGTATCTTTTGGAGCGTCTTGCGCTACCGCATTGACTACCAAGCCTCCAGTGACGGCTGATGCAATCGTGAGATGCATTAATCGTTTTTTAAACATTCGTTTGACTCCTCGATTTGGGTGCGAGAACACAATATTTCATCCGCTAATGCTTGATTGCGCCATCCCCACCTTCACTGCTTAAAGCGTTACATACGTTAGCCTTCCGGCCAACGTCGGTTTGGCATGCGGCACTTTAAGCACTTAGATAAGCAGATCGCCTCCGTCACCTTATGGAATCAACTATTATCGCCTCGCCCCTTACTATTATTAGTTTTATAGCCCTAAAAACACTCGAATCAAGTGAAAAATAGTGGTCAGGCCTAAGGTATACCACATAGACCACACCTTAACGCAATTGTATGACCAATTTCACTATAAAGTGAATATAAGTGAACTAGTCTTACAGCCAATGAAGGTGAGGGGCATACTCACATTAAGTCGTGAACGACACATAAGGGACGAGGAAACAATATTTCATCCACTAATACTTGATCTCGACCTCCTTATCTTCGTTGCTCAAAGCGTTACATGCCCCGGCATGCGCCCCTTTAAGCGCCTCGATAAGAAAGCCGATCTCTTCGCCTAATTGGATAATCTATTATTGCCTCGTCCCTAAGGAGGTTCATACAGAGGCGAGTCAATACAGGCATGCAGTTCAGCCTTGCTAATAAGGAGGGTGGCAATAAAAGATTGTCCAATTAAACGCCGGCTTTGGGGTTGTATCGCACTATTTCGTGCAACCGGTTTTAGTTGGCAGAATATGCCCGCCATAACCTAAGTTATTGGCGACCCTTACGAACGGCTCACCGAACAGTTACAAATAATATAAGAGAGGGATATATAAAAAAAGCGGCGTAGATTAATCGAACATAAACTGCATGCGTAAGCTAAAAGCGCTGCCAACAACTGGCGTGCGTACATCACCAAAATTACCAGAGACTAAATCTCCACGTTGATATTGGGCCGCTAGCTTGAGATTTTTAGATGGATAATAAGTCATGCCCAAATCAATACTATTGGCATAATCTCGGTTTTCACCATAGTTTAAATCAACAGAGTTAACCCTAAAAGCAACCTCTAGATATTGACCGCCTTTAAAATCCGGCTCTAACTCACCATTTTCATAGTGACGGCCATCGCCGATAAAACTCACAGCGGCTTGCATATAGCTACCATAATATTCTGGCTGACCGTTGAGCTCGTCTATTTCCGGATTACCCGCATCAAAAATCCAACGCTGTGAAAACAGCTCTGCCTGTAAGGTTAAATAATGAAACAAGCCAGCAATTTCGAAGTTACTGGTATTGATCGCATTGGGGCTAAGCCGAGAGCCTTTAATTTGATCATCAGCATTGCCGCCAACAATCACCGTTTTATGCCTAAGTTTATTATCGGTCACGACCTCATTATTAAAGCCAGCGCCAATATGTAGAAGACCATCTTTTTGATCGCCATAGAATAATTGTGCACGTAAACTTGTCACGTGTCCCGCTTCATAATCTTTATCTTCAGGCTCCCTAAAAAAACGACCTACCTCCACACCTAAAAAACTATTTTTATATTGAACACTTACACCAGGGCTTCGACTGAGGGTAAAAATATCACTCGCCATTGATCGTTCAAAAAGAGGCAAGGTTTTTGTACTTTGCAGGTTCTCAAGACCAAAAGGTATCTTGAATCGACCAAGGTTGATGTCTAAGGATTGAATCGGTTCATAAGTAAGATAGGCGGCATCCAAACTGATCTCACCATCGCCAGCGTCTACTTTAAAAGCCAGCTTATACTTTAGCTTATCTTGAAGGTCGTCTTTTACGCTGAACTTAATGCGCCGTAAATTCCAATGATAACGGCCATCTTCTTCATTCGTGAAAAGAGCGCCTTTGGTGGAGTGGACATCAACAATACCATAGCCTTCAACATCCAAAGCCCACACAGGATAAGTGAAATAAACGGTAGCAATGACTAATAAATAACAATATTTTTTCAACGGAGCGCTTCGCAATCAATAGTGAATAGAGGAGGTACTACCAGTTAATAAACGTCTATCGACTCATTAACCCGTATGATTTGTACATTTAACCGTGATTGCAAGTCGACATAAAGCTTTCTGCCATAGGGAGGTGTAATAAGCATCACAGATATTAAATAATATTCCGACAGGCCAGAATGGACGCTAGATAACACGAGAGCCCTCTAGAATAGGCGCTTAGAAGCAATGCCGCTCCGTGCCAAACTAGTATTATCATCAGTCAATGTGTATCATGATATATCATATTCTATACCCATTGACGACTCAAAAGGCACGCATCAGAATGAACACGGCTATCCCGATAGACCAGATAACCAACCTACTATCAAAGGAAATATCCGGCGCATTCAGTCAAGAAAGTCAAGCGTATGACTGTACTTTATTAATGCCACAGAAAAACGTAGCTGACGATTCAACAAAGATTCTAATCTCTAATCAAAAAAAGCCTATTGGCGTTATTCTTTGCGCAAAGACTAGCTTAAGCGATATCCCAAATCGAAATGCAAATAGAGCGATAGAAATAAAAGCTAAACTCTCTGGTGCGGCCCAAGAAACCGTATTGGCGCCACTGGCCCACGGAAGCAAAGAAGGAATTGGCTATACGATATGGCCCTACATTCCGCCCATCAGTAAAAATAGAGTCATCAATTATCTCCAAAGAAAATATCACTGCCATGCTATGTTTCACTGGATAATCGACAGCAGTAAACAAAGTAAAACTTCAGTCTCTACAGAAAATCTAGAAAGCCACTTCATTCTGCCACTTGAACAACTCTCTAAAGACTCACTTATAGCTCCAGAGATACGCAGTGATATACAAAAGCAAATAAGTGGATTATCCAATAGAGAGTGGGCGCCGTATCACGTGATGGCACACAACGATCTTTGGACCGGCAACATATTACTCAACAAAAAGAATACCTACGGCATTTCAATTATAGATTGGGCTGGGGCCGATTACGAAAGTTTTGCCGTGTATGATTTAGTTCGCCTAGCGATGAACCTGAGAGTAGGTGATAAGTTTTTTGTCGCGCAGTTACGCTCACTGTGCGACGTTTTAGAGTGCGATCCCGAACACGCCAGAGGGCACTTACTTTCTAGCTTTGCACATCTAGCAGCCAACCTTGATAACTTCCCGCATGATCGATTTGTAAAGCTAATTGATATTTCCTATAAATATCTCAAGGATCGAACGTAAAAAACATTACCCATAAATACACCAGAGGGCTCTACCCTCTGGTGCTCTCAACTATGGATTAGCCGTGTTAAAACTAGGCGCACTCGTCCACTCAAAAGAACCGGTTCCATTCGGTGTTCGCGAATAGCTTTGGTCCTCCGGTGCATCAACAAAATCAACTTGATCCGCAAACTCTAATGCAGGATTCACAAGGTAGACATATTCACCACCGGCGCTCAGCTTAAAGTTTGCATGCAAGCCCCCTAGTTCATCAGCATTATCATCAGCCCAGACCACCAATGTTGCACCAGCATTAATCATCGTACCGCTCGGGAAAGGCCACCGCTGAAGCTGAGTATCCTCATCGGTCAGATACCAACCACTCAAATCGACCGCTTGATTGCTCGTATTATAAAGCTCGATCCAATCCGCATATTCCTCGAGCTCATTGACCACGATAGTTTCGTTATCAGCCACCAATTCATTTATCACCACAGGGCTTTGAACTAGGGCTGCGGCCTGTACTTGATAAATATACACATCGTGCTCTGCACCAACAGGAGAATACGTTGCCGTCCCCGCAGAGTTATTAGCAATAGCCTCTACGTAGTAACGTACATATTCACCTTTTAGCATCGCAGGAATGGAGGCAGTAAATTGCCCGCCGCTCGCCGCCATTGCCACCTTAGTAAACCCGCCAGCCAGACCTGTACCGTAATAGAGGTAAACGGCTTGGGTATCGCCTTCAATAGTGGTGGAAACCTCTACTGACTCCGTATCTTTAGGGCGAACAGAAGGAACGCCAGCAACCGAATCCACGACGCTAGCAATACTCACAGGTACTCCACTAAGGTCGGCATGGCTTGCTAAATAGTTATAGCGCGTACTAAAAAAAACTTTTAGCGCCTCAACGTCACTTTCGAATTGTGCGTGCGTATATTCACGAACAACAGCTGGCGCTGAGACATGCGTATTAATTAAGTCTTTATAGTTGTCGATCATGCCTGTAGCAACCTCAGGTTTTAGCGACTCATCCATGATAGTACGGTAATGCGCCAAATAGCGTTCACGTAGCTCAGGAATGCTAAATAACCTATTCATTAATGGAAAGTTAGCATTATCTATTTTGTACAATGGGTTCCAGCTCGTCACTAAACGATCACCCATTGCCGAATTACCATCGTATTCAATAGGCACTAAGCGGCCAGTAAAAACATCAAAGTAGACATAATAATCCATGCCGCCTTTATTAATATAGCTATCGTCGTCGGCAAATATATTTTCAGTGGCAATGAACCACAAAGCGCTATCGATATCCATATATTGACCCAGTTCTTCAAGCGACACAGCATCAGTCACCGATCCCAGCGCATGAGCAGCATTAGCAAGATCCTGCCACGGGTCGACTAGGTCTGCGGATTTAAGGGTGTAATGTTGTTCGTATGCTGTACCGTCTTCCCCCAAATCATTCAGCGTTGACGTGCCTTCACCAAAGGCACCACCACCTCCCGGGCGACCACCGCCACCAGTACCGGCCCCCGTTGCAGGTACTTCTGCCCGCCAACGTGTTGCATCACTATCAAAAAACCATTCTTTGGCATGATCTTTTTCTAGTTTTTGGACATTGCTGTAGGGGCCGGTTTGATAGTGCAACTTCGCGGGTTTGATGTGGACGGCGGTGCCGGTTTACGTGGGCCGGCCTGCTGGTTAGTTGCCATAGTTCACTCGCTAGCTGAACAGTGGATCAAACTTTTTCCGGTGAGTTTTGGCGTGAATTGGAAGTGGCGGAGTAGAATCTCGCAAGTCATCAAAGGCTTGCTCTAGCCTTTGGGGTGTGCAAAAGACATTTTTCCCAACTGTAATCTCGAACTCGAATCTTTCACTCATATCAAGCTCGAGCGATTCAACAAATTTCTCATTAACAAGTCGATATAGTTGTCTGCTCAGGGCATTAAACCTTTTTTGTCGCGCTAAATTTAACAACATATTCTGAATATTCAGGCGAGCAGCAAGAATGATATCTAAATTATAGTCGGTAGACTGAGTACAGATTTTTGCGTAAATAATGAGTCCTACCAGGCAGTCTAGGCTTGGAGTTTCATCGTAGGGCGGTTCTGTTAAAGCCTGATAAAACATCTTATTGCGGTGCTGAGTGACTTGGTTTTTAAGCTCAAAAAAATCCGTATCGACATTAAAGGTTAGCAGGTTAAGGTAAATGCTCGGCCTCAATTGTTGAGCTGCGGTTGCTAATGCATATTGGGTGATATTGTCGTCGGTTAGCAATGCCCAAAGAGGGTGACCTGCAATACGAGCGCTGCCGGGTAATGCATCATCGAACGCTGTAATAAGATCATTATCTCTTAAATCATATTCTTCACTCGCGCATCGGTATATTTTGCTTCGTGTTGTCTTGATCTTTTTTGCGTATCGCGGTGATTTCTCGGCGAGCACGTTGGGAAGCATGGAGTAAGAAGTATTCAGTCGATAGCAGAGCTCACTCACATAGAATGCACTCCTAGCCCGCATAACTAACTGATTATTTATTTCAAATTGATCTTTATCTGCGTGTGCCTGCAAAATTTTCATTATCCCAAATTCAGAAATTTTGTTTCAGTGGAATTCTCTTAAATATAGCGTTAAAGCACTAAAAATGCTGTTTCAGAAACGGTAAAAATTGAAATTACTACACGAAGAGTACTGTCTGGCACTTTTCTATCCCCCTACATACACTGGTTATAGGCGGTTACGATAAGATGAATCTGGGAGAGAGAAGTGACTTCGAAATTGATGAAAAAGACGGCTGGTGATCTAGAGCAAGAGCTATATGCCGCACTTTTTAATACCCACGGCCCAATCATGACGGGCAAGCCCTTATGGTCATCCTTGGGCTACATTTCCGATGATGCTTTCAGAATGTCGATTAGCCGCGGTGAAATGCCTATCCCTTTGTTCAGTATTAATAAACGACGGGGCCGTTATGCGCTCGTTAAAGAGGTGGCGCGCTTCTTGGCGCAACAGCGGGTTAATAATTTAGAATCGCCTAAGCGAGAGGAGGTACCGGATGTAATCACTGAGCGTTAGTTAACATTCAGCGAGTACAAAGCAGAAGAGACCCAAGGATTGCAGTCCCAAGGTCTCTTCGAAGTTAGTCGATTTAGTAGCCCGACTAACTTCAAGCTTAACCTCAACGCGACTTCTGTCAAGAAAAAGCCTAAATATGATTGGGCTTTGAGGGCTCGCTGTGCCTATTGAATGTAAAATTTAAGGTGCAGTTATGATACTAGATACTACGCGGGAGGCCTTGCGCCTACTGCTACAGACCAAACTGTCTGATCGTAAAATCGGCATACTACTAACAATATCCCGTAACACTGTAGGGCGTTACCGCCGATTACTTACTGAAAAGGGTTGGCAGTGGGCCGACCTAGAAGCCATGGACGACCCGGCGCTGGCGGCGTATTTTTATACGCAGCGCCAGCGCGATAGCCATAAAACCATGCCTGACTGGGCGCATATCCATAAACTTTTACAGGCTAAGCATCAAACACGCATTGAGCTATGGGAGAGTTACCAAGAGGTGTTTAAGGCAAACGCTTATTCGTACTCGCAGTTCAATTATCACTATCTACAGTACGTTAAAAGCCTCGACCTGTGTATGCGCCAAGTGCATCACGCTGGCGAGGTTCTGTATGTTGATTACGCCGGTAAGACGATTCCTTGGTTTAACCAAGCCACGCAAACACAGTGCTACGCGCAGGTGTTTGTAGGTGTTATGGGGTGCTCTAATTATACTTTTATGCTCGCGTCGCCAAGTCAAAAGCTGTGTGACTGGATTGATGCGCATAACCGTATGCTGTGGTTTTTAGGCGGCGTACCCCAAGTGGTGGTGCCAGATAACTTGAAGTCGGCGGTGACTAAGCCCGGTAAAGATGCGGTAATCAATCGAACATATCAAGACTTAGCGGAACATTACGGTTTGGCGATAGTACCTGCGCGGGTACGAAGGCCGCAGGATAAATCAAAAGCCGAGCTAGGCGTGAAGTTGGTGACTCGCTGGATAAGCGTGCCGCTATCTCGGCAAACATTTTTTAGTGTGGAGGCCATTAATCAGGCGATTATGCCCCTGCTGAAAAAATTCAATCAGCGAGCGTTTCGTCGATTGCCTGGCAGCCGTGAGTCACATTTTGACGAATTGGATAAGAGCGCACTGAGTCCGCTGCCAGAAGCGCCCTATGAATATGCAGAGTGGGTGGCGGAGCAAAAAGTTGGGCCTGATTACCATGTCTATGTACAGGGGCATGCTTACTCCACGCCTTATCACCTCGCGGGTAAAAGTGTCACTGCGCGTGTCAGCCGCCAATCGGTAGAGCTATTCAGTGCGCACAAACGGGTCGCCTGCCATTTACGCTCCGAGGTTGTGGGTGGTGCGACAACTACGCCGGAACATCGGCCTGCCAGCCATCAAGCCTACGCCAATCAGAATAGAGAAAGTTTCAGTACCTGGGCGCAGTCGCTTGGTAGTGCCACAGAAGCTTTTGTCAATATTCAGTTCGATAATCGCCAAGATCATTACATGCCAGCTTGTCAGGCCTGCGCACAGGTGAAAACCCTCGCTCGGCAGTACGAACATGCACGTATTGAGGCCGCATGTGAACGGGCCATCTTTATTCAATCGCCCACAGTGAAAAGCCTTAAATCGATATTGCGTAATAACTTGGATGGCGTAAAAGACGATGCAGTAATCCTTAATGCCATCCCCCTGCACGGGAATGTTCGCGGCGCAGAGTACTACGCTGAGGGCGGTGGCGATGATGCTTAAACAACCGATCGCCGAACACCTCAAAGAACTTAAGCTTACCGGTATGCTTCGGGCTTGGGAGCTGCAGCAATCCGACACTCGATTTCAGGGTTTGAGTTTTGAAGAAAGGCTTGCCCACTGTGCGGAGGCAGAGATACATGAGCGTAGCCAAAAGCGTCAGGTGCGGCTATTAAATCAAGCGAAGCTCAAGCATGCGAACGCTTGCCTTGAAGACGTTAACTACACCGCGCGACGAGGATTGGATAAAGGCCAAATGACCTCGCTTGCGTTATGCCAGTGGGTAGAGGAACGCCACAATTTGATTATCACGGGCCCTACCGGTGTCGGTAAAACCTGGTTGGCTTGTGCTTTTGGTATGGCGGCGGTACGGCGTGGCTGGTCGGTTATTTATCAACGAGTGAGCCGATTGTTGGAGCAAACCGCAATCGCTCGGGCTGACGGCTCCTTACCCAAGCTACGCGCAAAGCTCGCGAAATGCGAACTACTCATTCTGGATGATTGGGGGTTGTCACCGTTAACCGATATTGGGCGACAGGACCTATTGGAATGTATTGATGATCGCAGTGGTGGTGGCGCGATTATCTTAGCATCGCAGCTACCGGTGAAGAGTTGGTATGACTACATTGGTGAGCCCACGCTGGCTGATGCCATCCTCGACCGAATCGTACATCGCTCCCACAAACTTGAGTTACAGGGGGCTTCAATGCGCAAGCGAATGGGGTTGAGCGGAAATGATAGCGAGGTGAAATCATGAGCACGGTTATTGAGTGGCAGCGCGGTATGTGTGTTGCGAAAGCGCAGTTAGTGCCCCAAAGCACAGCTTATAACCCTGACAACGTTCTCGCTAAAACTTTCGCGCATTACCAGCAATGCTTACACCATTCTAAAAAGGCCCATGATTACCTCCAGACGCGCGGCCTTTTCGATAAAACCTTGCTTCAAGCCTTGGGCCAGCCGAGGTGTGATTCAATGAACGTCTTCAAGGTAGCCAGCACTCGAGTGTTCATTTTTTATTTACATTACCTTTTGACCTTTTTGACGAAATAAGAGAACAGG
>NZ_CEXWTU010000091.1:0-17800 GCF_982758155.1 Marinagarivorans sp.
ATGCTGGGTTAAAGGGATGGGCGCAGCTCGCAAACTATTTGGCCGTTAGCCAATTGAGGAGTGCCTGTCCTCAATTCTTAGTGCTTAGAGGCGCCAAGGCCCTTAACCCACCAAAATATTTTCGAATATCTGACCTAGTCTTATCCATTAGGCAAATTTCACATTGCTCGTTTGAATTTTTACCGCTACGCTGACAAAAATAATCATTACGGTATTGCATAAATGTCACGGGTTAATTTTGAATTAAAACAGCAAAAAGAGTCCAACAAGGCTGCTCTTAAATATTATTCTGATTTTGAAAGCCACCGGCAGCAGCAAACCCAATATATATTATCGTCGGTTACGGAAAAGTCCGAACGCATTTGTATTCTGGGTGCGGGGAATTGCTACGATATTGACCTTGAACGCATAGCTGCGCATTTTTCTGAAATTCATTTAGTGGATATAGATCGCGATGCATTAATTAATGCCCGTGCGCGCGTATCGCCGGCGGTGATGAAAAAGCTATTTTTACATGCCCCGGTGGATGTTTCGTGCGCTAATAAAAAAATGGAGGCTTGGTTGGATATGAAAGTTTCACCAGAGGCCTTAATGGCCTTTCCTGAAACTGCGGTGAAATCGTTGTTGAAAAAATTACCGGGGCCTTTTGATTGCGTAGTCTCATCCTGTATTTTAAGCCAGATTATGTTAACCCTTCGGCGGGTGCTGGGCGAGCAACACCCACTTTTCGAAGCGGGACTCATTACACTCATTATTACGCATTTAAAAGCATTGTCTGCGTTAACTACGGAGAATGGTCAAGCGTTATTAATCACTGATGTGAGCTCGGACGATGTCGCACCACTGGCTGAATTTCCAAAACAAACAGACGGCTTAGATTTTTTACAAAAGCTGATTCAAAATCACCAAACATTTCATTATTTAGCGCCTGAATTATTGGCCACACTGGCCCAGCAAGATCCAGCTCTTGAACAAGCCGTAACAATCAGTGAACCACAAAAAGCATGGCTTTGGCATAACGGTCCAAAACAGACATTTTTGGTTTATGCCTTAGCGCTAATGAAAAAAACGCATCCAGAGCTCAGTGAAGGTTACTGAGATTGTGATGCGTTTTGAATTCAAGAACTGCTAAATTTTAACCTAAGGGACGAGGAAACAATATTTCATCCACTAATGCTTGATCTCGACCTCCTTACCTTCGTTGCTCAAAGCGTTACATGCCCCGGCATGCGCCCCTTTAAGCGCCTCGATAAGAAAGCCGATCCGATAACTGCTCCTGCGTTATTCTAATAACCTGCTTCCATGCAGGCCCTCTCGCCTAATTGGATAAACTATTATTGCCTCGTCCCTAACTAAAAATTCCGTTAATTGCGCCAGAGTAAAAATTCTGATTATCACCCATGGTGAAATTATCAAAGCCAAGTGGTCTGCCCAGCGACATCCAAAAATCATTTGTCGAGCGCATATTTCGAGAGGTTGCAGAAGATGGTCTTCCGCCACCATGCCTCCAATACTGGCCGCCTTGTAGGCCGGTATCATTACCGCCAAACATTACCCACGGCATACGATCCCAACTGTGATCCGCATGAGCAACTTCGGTAATGTAAGACAATATTGTGGTATCGAAAAGAGATTTCCCTGTTATGTCTGTGGTTGTGACAAGGCTGCGCAAAAAATCCCTTAAACGTTCTGCATACCAGACTTCAATGCGCGCTAAAAATTCTTCGCGTTCGTAACTGCGGGGTTTGTGGCTTGTGGTGTGATGCACTTTAAATGTAGATGGGCTTGGTGGCCACATGTCCGCAAAGCTAACGTGATTGGTGCCCGGCGACCATTGAAAGGTGACTGTTCGTGTTAAATCGCATTTAAAGGCCGCGCGAATAACAGACATATGTAGCTCGCCGATGCGGCGATGCTTAACATCGTCGCGTTCACTGACTTCGTTATTGGTGCCGTAATTGTCAGTTTTTGTATTGACCGAAATATTTTCCGGTGCGGTCTCTACACCACAAAAAACGGGATCGGTTGGATCATTTTGAAATTCTTTTTCAATTTCACGAACCGCATCTTCGTAAGCGTCGAGTTTGTCCCACTGCGACGCTGGGGCAAAGTTGCGCATTCGCTTAAGGTCGTTTAATGCGAAATCGAGTACGCTTTTATTATCTTGCACGGCCTGACTTGCACCAGCGCCCGGAGCAAGAGTTCCAAAAATACGCTCGTAAGCTTGCAGTGGTTGGTAGTAAGGTCTCATGGGCGCGCGAGCCCCCGAATATGATAAGTGTCGTGGTGAGACTTCACCCGGAGTATCGGCGCGCTGGTCACACGAAAGCTGAATAGAGGCTACCGGTGCCGCCTTCAAATACGGCGATCCCGCTAATAATAATTGATCGACGCTTGGGCCTTCAGCTTGTGGATCATCACCGCCGTTGCCTGCATATAATGTTGGGCTGCGACGCCCGGTAACGGTTAATACCGTGCCGCGTTCGTGACCGCCACCGTTAGAACCTATGTGCGGTAGACCTAAGCCATCAAACACAACCATGTTATTTTTAAATTCACTTAGCGGATTAAGAATTCTCGACATTTGATAGTTGGCTAAATTATTGCCGTTACCACTTGGCCACCAATGTTCGTGCACGGTACCAACAGGGCGTTGAAAATTAATAAATCGACGCGGGTCATTCGTACCCTGTTCTTGTGCGATGGCGCGCTGCACCCAACTAGAAAGACCAACAGCCGTACCGCCGAGTCCACAAAGAAAATTACGTCGATTGAGCTGGCTTAAAGAATGGGATTTCATTGTGATGTCTCCGCAGTGCGTAACGAAAGGGTTGGTGATTTAACGAGCGCTTTAATGATGTCGGTTAACGAGCTGTCTGGGTTTAAGTTTTGTGTAATATTTGTTACCTCACACTGACTGCGCTGGATGGCATCTGAACCCGTACTGTAAGCGACCATGTGGCGCGTTACGCATTCCGTAAAGTCGGAGCGTCCAGCGAGTAATTCACCAAAATCAACAACACCACTCACGACCTCGTCGAAACTCGCCATTTTAGATAAATCGATATCCGAAGTAATGTTCATACCCGATTCGTCAGTTGCGCGATAACGGCCGATAGCATCGTAGTTTTCAAACAGTAATCCATAAGCATCAAACTGATTATGGCAATCTTTACACGGTGAATTGGCCGCCCGAAAATCAGCCAGTTCCTGCTGGGTTGCATCGGACATTAACTGTTCACCGATTACGGCTAAGGCTTCTTCTGGTGGCGGTGGTATGCGAGCCATGCAAAGCATGGGTCCATTCACTAATAAACCACGTGCTACAACCGAAGTTTCGTCTGTACGTGAGAATGCTGTTAATACACTAGGCTGCGTTAAAATCCCGGCGCGATTGCCATCAGTTATTTCTACCTCTACAAACTCGTAGGGGTCTGATCCAGGGAATGGAATGCCGTATAAATCCGCTAGGGCATCGGTGACAAAAGTGGTGCGGCTAGACAATAATTTATTAATACCGCCGGTCCATAAGTGTTTGCGCAAAAACAATCGCGTTTCTTGATACATTTGCGCCGCTAAGCCCGCCGAGTATTCTGGAAACGTTTCGGGGTCTTTCACTTTGCCAAATAAGTTGCCCATATTCCAAGCGGATAGCAGGGTATATTCAATAGCTTCTTTTGTTTCTGGTTTTGCTAGCAAGCGATCCACTTGTGCCTCGCGTTCTGCGGGGTTACTTAGCGCGCCGGATTTTGCCGCTGCGAATAGCTCATCATCTGGTAGCGTGTCAGTTAAGAAGTAAGAGAGCGATGCGGCTAGCTCGTAGGGCGTTAGAGAATAAGTACCATCATTATTTCTATCGCCGTACTCGGTGCGATGATTAAACGATGCAGAAAACACTACAGCTTGCGTGGCTAGTTTAAGGCCGTGCACAAAGGATGTTTTTGCTCCCTGCTCAAAAACAGTCATTAGTTCGTCTATTTCTTCAGATGATACGGGGCGCTTAAAGCCGCGAGTGGCGAATTTTTCTATATACGTTCGCGCGCAATTATTGTCTGCCATTAAGCAACCAGAAGCCTGAATCGCTTTGCGTTTAAAATTAGTGGTTGCTAAGTCGGCCCAATCTAAGCGAATTCGTACTAACGAGGTATTGGCTATATTCCCTTTTTGCGAAAAAAGTTTAATGGCTGCGTCGGGTTGTACGCGCCCTTCGGCAATATTTTTCCCCATTAAGGACTGTAGTGATTTTACGAACGGAAGTTCGCCCAGCAAAATAAGATCTTGCGGGAAGCTTACATCGCACGCTGCTAAATCTACGTTGCCACCGTTAACGATAGTCGCCCAATTTTCAATGGCCTTTTGCACACTGCTGGCGGCGGCGCTGCAATCGCCGGGGCAGTTATGATGATCGTCCCGCAACCGACTTATAATTCGTGATGCCTGCGGTGCATCCAGTTTAACGACTGTTAGAGCAGCGCTGTGCGCTTGAGTAATATTTGAGTCTGAATGTAGGGGGATAATTTTAGCACCGCTACTATTGTGACAAACGGCGCAGTTTGCGTTTAAAAAAGGGTAAAGCGTTTGCTTAAACGCCTGTTCTGATTGGGTTAGTTGAGTGCTTGCCTGTGAGCTCGACGAAACCGATCCATTCGACGAAGTGCTCGGAATCGATGTCCCATCACAAGCGCTTAGCGCCAGTGTGAATATTGCTGCATACAGTGTAATTCGCGTCATTTTATTATCTCAATTTTATTATAATCGCTTTTCGATTTTGGCGGGAGAAAGCACAGGTAATACACGTCTTTACGCCATGAAAAAATTCCAGAATATGAGAACTTGTGTTTAGTGTTAAATAATCGACGGTCAAAAAATGATTACTAATGTGTATAAAATGGAGTAGTCTGGCCGTGTGCCATTTTAAGCATAAATAATTAATTGAGGTGCGAACCAGCGCACTTCTATGTGCAACCCAGCGCACATTTATTTAAAAAATTTCGTCGATAATCATTTGAAAAATAAAATAATTTAATAATTATGTCGATATTAATAATTTTTTTGAGAGTAACTTCTTGGATAGTAATATCCGCCCAATGTGTTGCCAAAAAAATCGAGTGGAAATGGAATTAAACAATGTACGGGCTGAGGGGGCTACGAGAAAGTCGCGAGATTATTTCGTTATAGTTTGAATACTTCTAATTACTTAAAGGGTTATTTATGTAGCCCTTTTAAGGCGATGGCTGCATTTTTTTGTCCGCGATGGCAGGGTGGGCGCTAATTATGCTCGTGGGTTAAGCCTGGGCGCGCCCAGACTGCTAGCTTTACTAATAGATGTTTTTTTGATTGTGTTTTTTGTAAGTCGCAGGGGGGCTTGCTGGGTCGGCGGCGGTTGTTCAGCCGTGTGCTGTTAAGTTTATTTTCTCTTTAATAATATAATGAGTGTAAATGATATGAATAATAAAAAGGTGTTTGGCGCCGTTAGCGCTGCAGTATTAAGCATGATTTTAAGCGCGGTATTAACGGGCTGCACAGCCGATGACGTTAATAACTCTAGCAGCACAACAGCAATATCTAGCTCTAGTATGAATAGTTCAGCCGCGAGTTCGCAGGTAAGTTTACCGCCGCTACCACCAGAGCTAGAGCTGGTTTACGCAATTAATGTTGGTTCTACAGAGCAAGCAACGTTAAATGACGTGATTTACCAGCCTGATCGCTTTTATATCGGTGGCGATGTTTATGCAACGCCTGATTTAGTTTCTGGTGTTGTTGATGGCAAGCTATACCAATCGGAGCGCTACGGTACTAGTCGCTATGAAATTCCTGTCACTAATGGTGTTTACGTTGTTATTTTGCATATGGCTGAGCTATATCAAACCGAAACGGGCCTACGCAATTTCAATGTGGTTGTCGAGGGCAATAACGATTTATCCAGTCTCGACCTCTATAGCTTGGTTGGGCACGATGGCGCTTTTGATTGGGAATATGAGGATGTTGTTGTCGGCGATGGCTCGATATCAATTAGTTTAGAAGAAATTATTGATAATCCAACCATAAGTGGTATTGCGATTTATTCAAATAATGGTGGTCAACTTGTAGAACCATCCGCTGCGAGCGCTTTAGATCAATTGTATATTGATGTGCTTTGTGCAACCTCAGCTGATTGTTGATAGTCCGCTCAACTAATGTTTAGGCTATTTTTGGACTATGTTTAGGCAGTGTCTAGATTATGGTTTCCAGTCCAAGCTTAATTTGTGTCGACTGAGTCCACGTTCTGGTTGAGTCAATTAAAAGTGACACCGGCTGCTCATCGGTCGAGTGGCCACTTTGCGGGCCTTGGGTTTTAAGGCTCGAGGTAATAATAAGGCTGGAAGTTATAATAAGCCTTATCTACTGCCGGTTTTTCTTTGGCCAATATTGATACTTTTGTAAGTTTTTTCTGGTGAACGCACGACCGTCTAAGCTTTCGCGGCTAGAAATTATGATTTTCTTATCGGTATTTACCTGCACTTTAATACTTTCTTGCCGATAACTTCTCAATATGCTCAAGTCCTTATTTCCTAACCCGGGGCCGAATGGAAGCCCTAATTTTGGAGTTTGTGTGAGGCTTGTCACGCCTAGGTGTTATTTAAATTTCTGATAATAATAGAAATAATGTAAAAAAATAACAAAATCTGTTTTTAGTGATAACACTGACGTTTGTATTTGTTCTAATCCTGTTTTGGTTGCTAGCTTCAGGGAAATTGCAATTTCACAGCGTCCGTGTTTTCAATTGGGTGTATTCGATGTTGATAAACGTTTGAATAATTCCTGTTTAAAAGTATTCGGTGTCTGGGTGATACTTTTTTGCGCATATGCTGCGAAGTAAAAAAATAGCGTAATTTAATCGTGTGAGACTAATAATGAAAAATCAGGTAATGATGGAAGTGCTAGCAAGTGGTGTGGGCCGTTATGCGGCTAAGTGTTGTAAAATGCTGCTAGTTATTGCGTGCGCTTCTTTTGGGTTGGTGGCCTGCGATGGTGGCTCGGTAGTTGCCTCTAGCGTGCCGGCTATGAGCTCCAGTGAAGTTACACAGGCCAGCGAATCATCAGTGCCAGTGACCAGCGCCTCTGCATCATCAAGTGTGCCTGATACAAACAGTATGGATGTTCCTGCCGATGCAAGTCTTGTATTTGCGATAAATGCTGGGGCTGCAGCGGCGGCTTCTTTAGGCGGGGTTACCTACAGTCCAGATCGATTTGCAACAGGAGGCACGGTTAACGTCACAGCCGATGCTATTACTGGCGTTGTCGACTACGCGGTTTATCAGTCTGAGCGTTATGGCAGTTACGCCTATGAAATTCCGGTTACCATGGCGACTTATAGTGTTAAATTACATTTTGTCGAAATGTTTCACAATGCCGCTGAAGCTAGGCTTTTTAATGTGAACGTTGAAGGGCAGCCAAGCATCAGTGAATTGGATGTGTTTGCTGAGGTGGGTAGTAACGCAGCCTATGATGTCGTTATTAATAATATCGCGGTGAGTGATGGTAAGCTTTCGATAGAGTTAACGACGGTAACCGATAACGCTACAATTAGCGGCATTGCGATTTACTCTAATGACGGTGGACAATATGAGGAGCCGCCGGAGCCGGTGTGTAACGATGCCCAGCGGCAAATACCTAGAGCGGTGAATTACGCAACCGAGTTTAATGACCCACAATATTTTGATAACAATGTGGCAAGGTCGCCTACAGGGGCGCGTGGTTTTGTTATTGAACAAGCCAGTGCAACACTTCCGAATCACACTATTTATCGCCCGCAAACCTTAACCGATAATGACAACTTGCCCATAGTGGCATGGGGTAATGGTGGGTGTTCGAACGATGGTTTGAGCCAAGCGGATTTCCTATCTGAAATTGCCTCACATGGCTATATCGTTATTGCCAATGGTGCACCCGGTGGCGGTGGTAACAATGACCAGCATGAAACAGAATTAGTGAAAGCTATCGACTGGGCGATTGCTGAAAATGGGCGTGAATGTAGTCAGTTCTATGGCAAACTCAATGTCGAAAAAATTGCGGCTATGGGTTGGTCTTGTGGCGGTGGGATGGCCCATTATGCTGCGATTGATCCGCGTGTAGATACAGGTGTTGCACTTAATAGTGGGCTTTACAGTGGCGATCGTTTCGGTTACTACGATCGCTTTCGTACGCCTATAGCGATATTCAACGGTAATCAATCAGATGTTGCTTACAGCAATGGCTTGCAGGCGTTTGATGAAATTACTAACGTGCCTGTTTATCATGCAAACCATGCCAACCTTGGTCATGGGGATGCTTATTTTCAAGACAACG
Source organism: Marinagarivorans sp. (assembly GCF_982758155.1). Lineage (NCBI taxonomy): Bacteria > Pseudomonadati > Pseudomonadota > Gammaproteobacteria > Cellvibrionales > Cellvibrionaceae > Marinagarivorans > Marinagarivorans sp. Next base: position 8,329 of record NZ_CEXWTU010000091.1, read on the forward strand.
GTGGCGATTTGGGTAAGGCGGCCGTAGGGTGGTTAAACTTCCAGCTGAAGGACGATATGTCTGAAACTGGCAGAGGCAGGTTTTTTGGTAACAATTGTTTTATGTGCCGCGCACCTTGGACGAGCAAGAGTAAAGACTTTTAGTTTAATTTTTTCTTTTACATAAAATTCGGCGCCAATTTATTTGAGCGCCGTTTTTTTGTTTAAGCTTTTAGTAACTATTCTAGGGTTGTGTGAGGAGCCGAAAAAACGCTCACTGAACCCTAGCATGGCATTAACTTTTGGCCCAGGATCGCTTCGCTGCTTCTATAGCAGTATTTCTAGCGTCGTACTCAATTTTTCTGGATCTCATCTAGAGTGACTAGTATCAATCCAAAAAAATCTCCGTTCAAAGCTATAAATACCACTCTAAAAGCTCCTGAGCTAAAAACCTAATGCAATGTTAGGGGGGAGTGACTTTTTAAGAAAGATAATCATGTCATCTAATACCTTTGGGGCTCGGTCTTGAAAGCAGTCAGGCATGTAGTTGGGGCAGCCGCTGTCTAAAAAACCATGGCCTTTACCCGGATAGATTTTAAATTCTACGGTTTGCTTTGCCTGCTTTAATTTATTCACATAGGATTGCGCTATTTTTGGGGTGGTCATTGAGTCTTCGCTGCCCACTAATACAAATTGTGGTGGCAGTTGGTATTGCTTGGCGTTGGGTATGTAATTAATCGGTGATACGGCGCGGTAAAATTCTGGCCGAGATTCTACATTAATATTTTTTCCAAAAAGGCCTCTCGGCGTTACATCGGCATATTTCCAAAATGGATTGTTGGCTGTTTCAAAGCCGTTTTTGGCCGCTTGCTGAAGGTCGAATGCGGTGTAGCTTAAGATAACAGCTTGTATTTTTAGACCGTCTTTTTGAGCAATCTTTTCAGGCGTCATATTTTTAGGAAGGTAGGTCGGTGCAAAACCAAGGCTATTGCCTTCGAACCTATCGGCTTCTAACTGCCGCCCGGCAAGCATCACCATTGAAGCCAAATGCCCGCCAGCGCTATCACCGGTTACCGCTACTTTTTCGGGGTTTCCGCGATACTGCTTGATATTGTCTTTCACCCAGAGGACTACGCCCATGGCATCTTCGACTAATTCGTTGGCTGTAGTTGTATTGTTGTTGTCGCCTAATAATCGGTAATTGGCATTTACAACGACTAAGTCGCCATTTTTTGCCATATATTCAGCCATGTTGTCCATTATAGATTTGGAGTTAAGCAGCCAGCCGCCGCCGTGGAAAATAATTAGTACAGGGTAGGCTTTCTTTTTAGTTTTAGGTTCGTAAATATCCAGCGTGAGTTTAAAGCCATTAGGCTGCGCCCATAGAATATCTTTATGGACTTTAACTGTGCTGTTAGCATTGCTGGGGATGTCGGCGTTGCTAGCAAGGCAAGTAGCCAGTGCGCAAGCGCTAATTAAGCCCATAAAAAAACTTTTCATCTTTTTCATAGTAATCTCACAGAGTCGATGAGCTATAACTGTAGCGGTTAACGACCTATGCATTGCAACGGCTATGCATAGGTCGTTAACCTTTAATAATTAACGAATGTTAAACGTTGTTTGTATACCTGCGGGTTGTACTAACCCTTTGCGCACTTTAGGCAAGCCGCCGCCAACCCAAAGTGTTGCAGTGCCGGGTTGAATATTGCTTGTGCCTGCATCATCAATTAAACGTAACTGTTCGGGGCGTAACGTAAACTTTACGGTTTGCTCTGCGCCTTTTTTTAAATGAATACGCTGAAAACCCACTAAGGTTTGAATAGGGGCACCGTCGACATCGGGGCGCGATAAATACAGTTGCACCACTTCGTCGCCATCCCATTTTCCGGTGTTAGCCACCTGAACTGAGACTGTCACTTTTTTGCTGGATGCGCTGACTTTTGAAGGGCTTACCTTTATTTTATTGTAGCTAAACTGCGTGTAAGACAACCCATAGCCAAAGGGGTAAAGCGCTTCGCCTGTAAAATAACGGTAGGTGCGATTGGCCATAGAGTAATCACTAAATGGGGGTAAATCGTCAATAGATTTGTAAAAGGTAACGGGTAAACGGCCGCCTGGACTATAGTCGCCAGCAATTAATTTTGCGACGGCTTCGCCACCTTGACCGCCAGGATACCAAGCCTCCACAATCGCGGGCACATTGTTATCCGCCCAATTTATACTTAGTGCGCTACCGTTCATTAGCACCAAAATAATGGGCTTTCCTGTGTTAGCAATACGCTTTAAAAGGTTTTCTTGTACGGTCGGTAAATCTAATCGGGTTCGATCTCCGCCATTAAAACCGGGTACTGCTACAGGAATTTCTTCTCCTTCGAGCTCTGCGGTTAAGCCAGCTACAAATACGACAACATCAGATTTTTTAGCGGCAGCAATAGCGTTTTGGCTACCTGCGTTGCTGGGAAGGCTCCACACCAAGCGCTCGCTGCCTTCTGTTTGACGTTGAAAGGCTTCAACTTTAATGGCATACCTTTTACCTTCAGTAAGCTCAATTTTCCCGCTCGCCATCGTGGGGCGCCAATCTACTCCCCAGGCATTAATCACGATTTTTTCGTCTATCCAAATACGGTAGCCGCCGTTGGCCTCATAACGAAATGTATAAGCGCCCGTTTCTGGCGCTGTAATAAAACCGGTGAAGCGCACGGCGCCATGTTTTAATTCGCCTTCCCATGTTAAAGATGCGTTTTGCTCAATACTTTTTGAAATGGATTCGCCTTCAAAGTTTTGAGATGAAAAATATTCCGCTTTTATACCCTCTTTACGGCACTTTTTATCTACGCATAGCGCTGAAGTGGGTACGGAAAATTGATACGGATCTAATAATCCAGACCCCTTGATGTAGTGTATATCGCTATTTTTAAAGCGAGCTTTTATACCTTCGAGTACAGTAACGGGATGCGATGGGCTGCCGTTATAATTGCCGACTAGGCTATCGATATTGTCGGCATTAGGGCCAATCACGGCGATACTTTTAATGGAATTTTTGAGCGGTAAGGTATTGTTGCTGTTTTTAAGTAATACGAGAGACTCTTGCGCCATAGTTAAGGCTAATTGGCGATTCGCTTCGCTATCAAAATCCTTTGCTGTAATTTTAGGAAAAACTGTATGCGGTGCATCAAATTGACCAAGTGCAATACGCGCGGTAAATAGCCGTTTTAACGCGAGGGTAATTTCGGCTTCCGATAATAAACCTTTTTCTATCGCTTGAAGAATGTGCTCAGACTCCTCGGCTGGCCCGCAAATAAGATCCATCCCCGATTTAAACGCTAGGGCAACGGCTTCTGGTGGTGTTGCGCTGTATTCGTGATGCCCTTTTTTGTAAATGTCACCCACAGCATCGCAATCGGATACTACATAGCCTTCAAACCCCCATTCTTTGCGCAGGCGATTGTTGAGTAGATCGGTATTGCCGCATGCGGGTACGCCATCAACCGCGTTGTATGCGCACATTACCGATTGTGCACCACCCTCGATGACAGCGGCTTTAAAGGCGGGCAGGTAGGTTTCTTCTAAATCTTTTGCTGATGGATGCACGTCTTCGCGATGCCGGTTTGCTTCTGGACCGCTGTGCACGGCGTAGTGTTTTGGCGTGGCAATAGTTTTGAAGTGTTGCGTGTTATTACCTTGAAGCCCTTTAATAAAGGCTACACCTAAACGGGATGTTAAATACGGGTCTTCGCCATAGGTTTCTTGTCCTCGGCCCCAGCGTGGATCCCGGAAAATATTAATATTAGGGGACCACACCGTCAAACCGCCAAACCAATCGGAGCCGCCAAAGCGGTGTTGGTTCGCTAAATACTTAGCCCGAAACTCTGTTGAAATCAAATCTCCTACGGTTTTAAACAGAGGTTCGTTCCATGTGGCGGCCATTCCAATGGCTTGAGGAAAAACAGTCGCGTGGCCCACAGAGGCAACGCCGTGCAAGCCTTCATTCCACCAGTTGTATTCGCGAACGCCCAGGCGAGGTATGGCTGGGGCATCGTTAACCAATTGAGCGGCTTTTTCTTCTAATGTCATACGGCCGACTAAATCAGCGGCACGCTCGGCTGCATCGAGAGTTGTATCTTTATAAGGCCGAGGCGAAACTTCTTGTGCAAAAAGTAATGTTGGTGCGCTTAGGCCCACACAAAGGAGCCATATATTCGTGCATTTAAAAGCCGTTTTTAGGCTGGATTTTGAGTATCCTATTTTTATCTTCTTCATGGGGAGCTCATATTCTAGTGGTTTGTATTTTGAATTTTTGAAATCGTCCCGAGTCTTTAAAGTTCGAGTTTTTTATAATTTTAATTTTTATTAAAGACTTTAATTGAGCCTTTATGAGGAGTAGATAACATATTTCTTAGATTGTAAGAGCCACGTCAATACCGGCTTACGTTAATCTATTATTGGCTTGCCGGATTGATAGTTTTTGCGCTTTTGATGGTTTAATTTTAACCATCTTGATAATTTAATAATTACCTTAAGTTCTAGTAAATTTCGCGTTGATAAAGTGGAAAGCTCGATAGCGGTCATTGTAAATGAAGTTGTTGTCAGTAGCGTTTACGCCCCTTAGCATCAGTTACCCCTTCCTGCCTTTATCTATTTACCACATCAAATCCCGTGAGCTAGTGACGCACACCTTCTGTGCTTGGGCGGCTTATCGGAAATGCGAGTTACGGTGGTACAATCTCTGGCGCTGAAATGACTTATTGAAATGGCATTGATTGTGCTTGTTGAGTCTGAACGGAGGGTGATAGCTGGGCTTGTGCGTCGCGCCTGGCTATTGGCCGTAATGCTTTATTTAACGAAGGAGTGGGTATGAGATTTATTGTAGGTATTTTATTGGCTGTTTTGAGTGTGAATGTAATGTCGCTTGATGGCCGTACAGAGTTTAAAGGAGTGGCTAACCTCTATGCGCGGATGCTGGTCTCGGAGGATGCGGAGACGATTAAGACCGGGGCAAAGTCAATTTATAAAGATTCACTGGTGGATGAGGAGCTATTTGACCTGACTGCTGAAATTTTGCATGAAAATTTCGCTGATGAAGGCTTGCGGGCGAGCCGAACCGATCTGATTGCCTGGCTTGCCAAAGTGCTTGGACAAAGTGGCAATGCTCGCTATAAATCGACCATTACAATATTGGTGGATAGTGGCGATAAAAAGTTGATGAAGTATGGCCAGAATGCCCTGGTTCAACTGCGAAAGGGAGCTAGCGCCTCGGAATTTGTTGTGTCCGATGGTGTTTTAAATCAGATGAAAAAGAAGTACCGTCAAGCACTGGCGCCTAGCACTTCAGATAAAAAATCCTTTTTAACTATCAATGTTGACGATTCTCTGACTGCCATTATTGAGCGGGTGGGGATGCCCGACGAGCTATGGTCGCAGGATGGGCATACGGTACATGCTCGCCACTTTAGGGCTACATTTTCGGGTTTGGTGTTGGCGTATAACAACTTCGGCTTGGTTTACTTACACCACAGCCAAGGAAGTTGGTTGGTGAGTGCGGTATCGAATGTATATATGCTGATGGGTAAAGACGTTGATGACGATACCCTTAATGTTGCGACTAGTATATTAGGTAATGGCTGGAAAGAGACTATGCTGCTGTTAAACACTAAGGCGGCATCTGGCAAGCAATACGATGAGCGCGTTTATGATATTGCTACAGAACGGCTGTATCGCTCGATGGATTCTCAGGCTGCCTTTGAAATCAAAATGTTCACGTATTTGGCGAAATTTATCGGTGTGGGCGGCAACCCAAAATATATCAACGCGCTAGAGGATATTGCCAAGAATTCTGATTCGCGACATATTCGCAAGCACGCTAAAAAAGCGGCTAAGGCTTTGAGTGAAGTGGCAAACCAAGATAAGCCTGTGACTCAATATGTACCCGGCAGCATTGATATTGGAAAGTATTAAGGGGGGCCTTTGTTAAGGGGCGTGCATGAAATAACTTCCCGTTTTTGAATTACTGGGTGCACGCTTGCCTTCGTTAACAATATTTGCAATAGCCGGCTATTACGCCATATTTTCGCCTCGTCAAGCAAGCAAGCAAGCAAGCAAGCAAGCAAGCACCCACAACCCAAATTCCAGCAACTTATTCCGTGCACGCCCCTAAGCATTGCAATAGCGCCATGGATGGCAGTCTTTAAGATGGGAAGGTTCGGTTTACTTCCCGTTCTCCTCCTCCAGTATTCTTTCCTCGTCCCTGATGATTCGAATCTAAAGCCTTTTTGAGTATTGCTGCAAGATTCAGCTTCCCCGTGATCCTAAATATTGTTCCTCCTTGCTTATCAGTTTTATCGCCCAATTGTGTAATCCGTTACTATCCTGAGTGTAAAGTGCATCACGTTTTCATGAAGTGGCACGTGCCAAGTCGTGTTGTTGGACGATTTTTGCGCATGATGTGCGAGGCTAGCCTTTAGTCTTGTGCCGGTTGGCTGAGGCGTTATAACAATAATACAGAGGTTACTATGACGATCGCTCGGATGTTAAAAAGCAAAACCGCAGTCCCCATGCATTTGTTATTCAGGTCGAAAGCTTCGCCGCTACTAGCGTTTGCGCTAGCCAGTGTGATGGTGGCTGGGTGTACGGGTGGAGGATCATCTAGTTCTGCAGCATCCGATACCGCATCAAGCGTACTTGCGAGTAGTTCTTCTTTATCGACTAGCAGCACGACAACGAGTGTTAGCTCCTCGATGGCGAGCGCTAGCAGTATTGCAGCGGTTGCGCTTAAGCCACTTTATGATTCCACTACCGTTTTAGAGGCGCCTATAAAGTTCGACAGAGGCGACGCTTTGGTCACGCGCTTTGCCGATCGTGGGCGCGACCGCCATGCGAAGGAAAATCAATTTCAGGCCTATGATCACTTCTTAACGTTTTATTGGGAAAATCGAACGGCTTCGATCGAGATTATTGATGAGGTTGCCAAAGGTGGCGATACGATTCGCATGAATGTAGTCACCCAATGGCGGCTGGATGATACCGAAGCGGAAAATCGCTGGTTTTATCGCGGCCTGAATACCGTTGCTGAGTTTTACGATAACGGCACGATGGTGCGTGAGGATGACTACCACTATTACAAAGAGCGAGACTGGAATTACCGAGAAAATCGAGCCTTGCAAATTGGCGATAAAATTGAATTTGAAATGAGCCAGTTCTTAACCGATAACTTACCGCGCGGGCGAGCCAATTATTACGGTACAACCTACTTATATATTGTGGGAGAGGGCATTGTGCCTTGGGATATTGATGGCGATACCTTTGTGCAGGGTAATGGTTTCCATCAAAAAGATTCCGTAAAAGTTCCTGAGCAAGCCTGGCTAGGCGGGGGCACGACACTGCCCTATATGCATTCTGGCGAGCCCGATAATCATTTTATGCAAATGGCGACGAACTTAGGTTTTGATAACGGCCAGAAATTTGTTTTGGGTCGCCATGTTCATCATTCATCGTTTGTGGATGGCAGCCATGATGAAAACGCAGAAAATGGTATTTTTGATGATGTTGTGGGTTTGGCCGGTGGCAATGCGGTAAATGATCGTTGTACGGGTTGCCATAAGCGCAATGGTCGCGCCTTGCCCGAAGCTATTGGTGTACCGCTGGATAAGTGGGTGTTTAAAGTCGGTGACGCAAACGGCCAACCAGATGCTCGTATTGGTGCTGTATTGCAGCCGAGCTTGATGGGCAGCCCCAGCGGTGAGGGTGAGGTATCTATCGCGGCTTGGAATGATGTGAATGGTTTACGTGCGCCAGTTTATGCGTTCAGCGAGGGCGAACCGGCACAGTTTTCGGCCCGCATTGCGCCCCAGTTAGTGGGTATGGGGCTGTTAGAGGCCATTCCTGAAAGCACTATATTGGCGTGGGAAGATGTTGGCGACAGTAATGGCGATGGTATTTCGGGTAAAGCTCGCATCGTAGCGGACCCAGTAACGGGCGATTCACGCCTAGGGCGCTTTGGTTGGAAGGCGGGCGCTTCAAGTATTCGTCATCAGGTGGCAGGCGCGCTGAATACGGATATGGGGGTAAAAACCAGTGTGTTACCCAATTTGGATTGTGGCTCTGGCCAGGCGCCTTGCCCACAAAGCGATAGTGCATTAAGTGACGAGCACTTGAACGATCTGGTTAAATACATCGCATTATTGGGTGTACGGCCGCAGCGCGACGTATTGAATGCTGATGTTATCGCTGGCAAGCAGTTATTTGTAGACGCTGGTTGTGAGTCTTGTCACCGCGCTAGCTTTACTACTAGCGAATATCATCCATTTGCCGAGTTACAATCACAAAATATTCAGCCCTATACGGACTTGTTGCTCCACGATATGGGCGAAGGCTTGGCGGATAACTTGGCCGAAGGTACGGCCTCTGGCGCTGAATGGCGTACAACACCATTATGGGGTTTAGGGTTGTCGGCTTGTGTTGCTGGTGGTGTGACCAACCCAACAGGCCGCGAAGGTGATGAAGCTTGTAACGCCGAGCATAGTTACTTGCATGATGGTCGTGCGCGCTCTATTGAAGAGGCTATTTTGTGGCATGGCGGTGAAGGTGAGGCTTCGAATAATCACTACCAGCAATTGGGTGCGGTACAGCAGCAGCAAATGCTGCGTTTTTTAGAGTCGCTCTAGGGTTTGACCAATAAATGCGTTAGTGTCGACCCTATTTACACTCTGGGTATTTAAGTAAAAGGCGGCCTCGGGGTCGCCTTTTTTGTTGTATTTTCTGTGGCGCGCAAAGCTACTAATGGTGCGAATTGTGGTTTTTTTGAGCTGAAAAATGGCGTGGTGTGTTGTTGTTGGTGTGAAGTTTGCTAATAGTCTGCCATCGCTATACAAACGAAAAGACCTGTGGCTGCGTGCTTAGGTTTTTTTCTCTGGCGAAACATTATTGGTTAGAACGTTGAATGCCGTGTGCTCAACGCTCTCGCGTAAGCCAGTTCATTAAGCTTATTTCGATTGAGGAATCATCATGAAAATATTGCACCGCATTGCGGCCGCTTTACTTGTTTTACCAACAACCGCTTTGGCGGTTGATTTTGATCTAACGGATACTGAAGGTCGTTATGAAATGCATCGCGACTATTCTGTTGGCGGCATCAATCTGAGTATCACGGGTTATACCGGTGGTTATTACGACGATCGTGCCGGTCGAGAGTTTGGTGCTGACATTCATCGTACCGCTGTAGGCACCTTTGGCAGCTCTGGTTTGGGCGTCGAGAATGCCAATTCACCAAACCACGCGGTCGATAATGGCTGGCCAAACTTTGACATGATGTTGCTCACCTTTGATCAAGCCGTTAGCTTGGATACGGCTTCTATTGGCTGGCATCGTAACGACAGTGATTTAACCATTATGGCTTACACCGGCACAGGTTCGGCTACCGATACTTTTGCGGGTAATAAATGGGATGATGCGCTTTCACAAAACTGGGACGGCGGCCACTTTTTAGATGTCGCGAGCCA
>NZ_CEXWTU010000092.1:0-17179 GCF_982758155.1 Marinagarivorans sp.
TATTACGCCATATTTTCGCCTCGTCAAGCGTACACCCATAAACCCAAATTCCAGCAGCTTATTCAGTGCACGCCCCTTAGCTCAGAGCGCCCGTGATAATTTTACCGCCATTGATTCGGGTATTAATGCGCCCATTGGGTATACCGACAGCTTTGGCCAAGGTTTTCCCTACCGCAGGTAAGGTCTCCTCAAACGGAATATCCGCATTGTTCGATTTGCCGGTGCTGGCATTAATGCCTGTCGCAGAAAAATCTCCGGCTTTGGCTTCCATGCCACCGACGATACCGCCTTTAATGCCTTGCCCAAAGACAAACATATGATGGTGATTGCCGTTGTGGTCACGACCACCCGCACCGTTTCGCTTGAGGGTTCGACCAAAAGTATTGAGAGAGGCAAAGATCACTCGATCGTCCAAGCCTGCCGCATTAATACCATTCCAAAAAGCCCTAATCGCCGTCATCGCGGATGTTGTTTGATCAACTTCATCCGCCAAGTCGTTATCACCATGGTTATCGCGGCCGAAATTAAGCCCCATAGTCACAACCGGTGTGACATTAAGCTGAATCAAGGCAACCGCCATTTGAGCCTGCGCAACCTCGTCATTGCCTTGAATACCGCTAATTAACGCCCCCAAACTGTCGCCCAAAGTTATAGCTTCTTGGCGCCCTTTGGCATAAGCATCCAAAAAGCGTTTTTGCGCTGGCGTACCGTTATTTTTAATTTGGCGATAGGTATCATCAATGGTGTTATCGCGCATTTGAATCATGCGATCCAGATTATTAATATTGCTTGAGAAAAGCCCTTTGATCTCATTGGGCTTAAACTTCGGTAAACCCCGCCCACCAAAGAACACAGAATCGCCGCCCACGGTCACACTCTCGGTCAAGGTCGTACCCAGCGACGCTTGTGTCTCTTGAGCAATCATCGAGCTCATCTCATCGGTACCTTCGCCATCAACGCCTTTCATCGCGCCATTAAAACGCCGCACGCCAGGGAAATCTGGATGAGCATTGGCAAAGGTTGAATGATTCCAAAAGGCCATCCTAGACCGTAAGCCCGCGGGTAGGTCCGCCCAAGGCTGCGCCGCCCTGACAGACTGACTCCCCAAATTAAAGGTTGTCGGCGTCCGAAAGCCATCGGCATCAGGGTGATCAATCGCACCGAACTCATACGTTCCTGGCGAATTCGCATTCACCGGATCGCCGGCATCTTGCTGCGAAATTACTAAATACTTCATGTCTGTCGATTGCGCTAGCGCCGGGTTATTTAAACCTAACAAAAACGGGACAGGTAAGCCGGTGACAAGCGACCTAAGGGGCAATGAGCCCATTCCCATAGCGCCGGCGATTAATGCTTCTCTTCGAGATAATTTTTTCATTCGTTTACCCTCCACTACATGCCGACAGAAATGATTTCAGGCGACGTACAGGCCGCAAAGAAGGCCGCACGATACGCGCTGTTTTGAGCTTCACCAAAACCACAAGTAATAGTGACGCCTTGATCAAACGGTGACGTACCAGAAGGGCAATCATTCGTATTTTTCATAATGTCAAAAATACGCGTCAACTGATCGATAAGTTTGTCATGACGACTATGAGCCGGCGGTACCCCTGCAATAAATTCAACTAACTGAGCAATAATATTCGCCTTACCCTGATTCGTATTGATAATAGCGTTGTCATTACTGTTAAAGACATTCCCCGACGCTTGCGCGCACACAATATCCATGGACTTGGATTCAAATGCACCATGCTGAGTACTTTGTACAAGATCTCGCTTACCTCGCGCAAACACATCTGGCGCAACGATCCCGGCTTCATCTAAAGCGTTACAGACATTCAAATTACCACTGGTCCCGTTGGTGGCTTTAAGTTCCGATAGGCGCTGATTAATGGCCTTACAGAAGTGGTTACCCCGCGACATACTGACTCGGTACTCAACCGTCTTATGCGTCTCGGTATCTTGTACGCCGGTAAATAGTGGCGAACTAAAGAACTGTCGAACCAACTGATTAAATTTAAAACCGTTTGATTTGAAATTATTGGCAAGCCGCAAGAACTCAGGGTCAGTCGGATTACAACGCTGTGAATTACCCCACATACAAAGCTTTTGCACCCACGACTTCGGAAACTCAGGATGATCCACAAGAATTTGAGCGAAATCTTCGACCGTATCAAAGGGTTCGTCCACACCAAAAAAGGAGAAATGGGGCTGCAAGCTATTATTTGTGCCGGTAGAGCGATTACGCGTATTTTGATATTTATCAAAAACCAAGCGCATCGGATCCATATGACGGTGACAACCATAACAAGCCGAGGTTGGATCAGCATGGTCTGACGGGATGCCCGCCTCTGAACCATTTGGGGTTCCATCCGCCGGACTAATCGTTTGGTCAAGCGCCACAATCATCGTTTGCTGCGTCGTCGCACGGAACTGATTGTCTTCGTTGGTTGCCCAGTTGTCGTAAAACGCTGGCGTACTAAAGAAGCCAACGCGAGGCATTCTTAAGGGGAAGTTTGTGCCACCCTGAATATCTCGTAATTTCTGGACGTAGGCATCGGTGTTCTCCCAGTTCTCGCCATTGTTTTTCCGTGTAATAGTGACCTTTCTCCAATCGTTAAAATCAGAGTTGTTATTGAGCTTAAAGTTTTTAAATTGCTCGTCTTGCGCCGACTTATCCAAAAAGCCGCGATTATTCGTCTGCTGGGGGATGTCCGTATACGCTAGCGCACCAAGCATTGCGGTCGTTACCCACCATTCGCTCGTGGTGACAACTTGGCTAAAGCTCTGGTTAGTATTCACAATATCCCAAGCCGTTCGCGTGAACATCTCTTCGAAGTTACTGATGAGCTTATCTTTAGCCAGCTCATTACGTACGTTGTTAAATTGCTCCATGTACAAAGAGCCTGGCTTAGCCGTTTGCTGAAGGGCCACCTCCAGAAAATCCATCACCTTCGCTTTGTACTGAGGAGTACTTTGCCAAGCTAAAATCAATGTTCGCAACTCTGCCGGCGAGAACGTGCCGCCGTTACCGACCGCTGTAAGCTCGTCGTCCAAAGCTCGCCCACCATGTAAAATAAATTTGGCGCGCGTTAATGCAGACTCTGTATCCGTTGGCGCGAATGGCTTGCGAACAACAGGATCTGGTGGAGGAAAGGTAGCCGCCGCTTCCTCTACCCAAGAAGCAACACAATCAACATCTTCACCACTCATGAAGCCCGTAGGCGGCATTTTTCGACGGTTACATCGCGACTCAACTTCACCGAACTGGTCAGGGTTTATTAATTTAACCAGCAAGGAATTTGATGGGGCAAGGTGATCAATCAAAAGTTCATCATCACACGATGCATCGGTGCCACCTTCTGAAGTTTTGATTCCCACTAAACGTCGCCCAAGCTCATTCTCTGTCACATCTAAAACCAAATCGGTTCCGCGAGAAGCCGCAACAGTCCCCGCGTGACACGCAAGGCAAGCATTATTAGAGAAGACAGTTTGTACATCCTCGAAATTACACGCCACTGCAGCGCCAGAGGATGAACTGCTAGAAGAGCTTGGTGAAGATGACGACGATGAGCTGCTTGAGCCACTACCTAACGTTCCCGTTCGCTCAAATCGCAAGTAATCAAAGTTAGTACCACCGGTCACGAAATCAACTCGTACCGTATGCTCACCCGCCCGAATATCAATGTTCGCGGTTGATATTTCTTCGTAAGCACTCCAGCCAGCCGTCGGCACGGCGAGTAAGCCAGCATCAACACCATCAACCAAAATACGTATTGTTTTATCGGCTTGTGCGGAGGCAATACTCGCGTGTATCACGTAACTACCGTTTCGTGTGGCGTCAATTTGATACTCCAAATACTCCCCAGCTTCGGTATAACCAATATCACATGTGCCAGAGTCTCCCGTCACGGGTGTGTTTTGATCAACTTCACCTTCACCACAATCCCCTCTGTTTTCAGGTGTGGTATCGCTGTAAGTCACAAATTGGTCTGAGTGAACCTTGCCCGGAATAGTGACGGCCGTTGTTACACCAGAACTGCTGCTAGATGAACTTGAGGAGCTACTGCTTGAGGAACTGGTTGAAGAGCTCTCGCCCACAAACGTCTCTGCCATAAAAAACGCCACATTGTCTGCACAAGCACCCACACAATCGTCGATCCCTCCAAATGGCATCGTTTCTTCGAGATAAACGGCCAATGCTGCAACATCCGTACAATCAACACGATCACAAATAAAAGCGCCTTCTGATACGATCTGGCTCACGCCTCCAAATAACGCACCTGTCCCCTGCTGTGGAAGATCCGCATCATCATGGCAACCTGCGCAAAGGCTATCGTAACTGGCCCGGCCAGCTTCAATATCATAAGCCCCCGTACTTGAACTGCTCGAAGATGAGCTGGAACTAGAGGATGAACTAGACGAGCTGCTGATCGATGAAGAAGTGCTACTAGAAGAGGAGCTACTTGATGAAGAGCTGCTACTACTCAAAGACGAACTACTTGACGATGAACTGCTGGGTGAAGAGCTAGACAAACTAGTCCCGCCACCACAGGCCGTTACAACGCTCAAGGTCGCCGCCAATATTAGGGATTTATGGGGTTTAATACGCTGGATGTTTTCCATGCAATTTCGTAGGGCTGAACTCATTGTTGCGCCGAGTATCATTAGCCATCGGCGTACACTAGGAGGCTTCATTATCATTATTGTTCTCCGGGGTTGGCTATTTTTATAATATGGGGGTCATGCCATGGCGAATCGTGGTGTGCTATTCGTTCAGAGGCAATGCCTTGGTTAATAATCTACGGCGGGTAGCGATTTAGCCAAAGTCCCGATTTACGATTTCCCGATATCGAACAACGGGGCGTCGACCCATATCGGGAAAAGACCCGATTAATATGGGTCGTGCTTTGGTGTGGGGGCTAAGACGGAACTGTGACGCAGATTCCGTGTGAGCGAACTCTCAGTGGTTACCGGCGAAGGGCGGGCTGGGTTAGCTTTTTGCTTGTAGTTTTGTGGGGGGGATGCTTTTCGGTATTACTGAAGGGACGAGGAAAATAATACATCATCCACTAATGCTTGTTCTCCACTTCCTCTGTAGCGGTCAACTCATCCTGGTGACTCAAAGCGTTACATGCCTCGGTAACTGCTACTCGACATTATGCTCCTCGGTAATAGCGCCCCTTTAAGTGCCTTGATGAGAAACCAGAGCTCTTCGCCTAATTGGACAATCTATTATTGCCTCGCCCCTAAATAGCCGTGCGCTTTTCTGTTATGTGCTCGCGATACTGTGTGGGAGAGCTATCGGTACGGCGTTTAAAAAAGCGTTGGAAGGCCGATTTACTGTTAAAACCAGAAAGGTGGATAATTTCGCTGATGGGGGTTTCTTCGTGTTCGGGTAGCTCAAGTAGGCGCAAGGCTTCGTCAATCCTATAGCCATTAATAAGTTCTGAGAAGCTAGCTTTTAAGCCTTCGTTAATGGCACGCGATACCTCTTTTGTGGATGCTCCGGTTTTACTTGAGAGTTTTTCAAGGTTGAGCGTTGGGTTTAAATAGACTTTTTCTTGGGTAAGCAGGGTTTCGATGAGGGCTAAAAGTTGTTCGTTGTTGGGTGTTGGCGCAGCCTTTGTTGCGGTATCGGTTTGTTCTGTGTTCTCACTCTTTGGGGGCTCGGTTAGTGCAGTAGTTGTGGATGTTGCTGTGGCAGCGTCTGCGGTAGCGCTGGGCGAGACAATAGGGATCAGGGCACGGATAATCGTAAAGCAGGCGGCAAGTAAGACATTGACCAGAATCAAACCGGCTAAATCACTAATTTTCCCTAGGGTGCTTGCCATGCCGTTGGGTAGGTGTTGACCAGCAATGTGAGTGCCCAGGCCCATTGCCCATTGCGCTAAGAAGCCAATGATTAATAATCGAACCCAGCGAGCATAGCGGTACTCCTCGCCAGAGTAGTGGTTGTCGAATGCAAGGTGCAGGTTTCGCACCAGGTACAGTGTGAGTAAGGCGTAAGCAACGGGGCTTGCACGCAAGAGTGACCACCAATAGTAGGTGCCCCAGTTTTCGATATTGGCTTCAACGGGGGTGGTTAATTTTTGGGTCGACAAGCCGTAAGTTATCGCAATGGCGAAGCCCATGATGATAGGCAGTAAATGCAGGCAGTGTCGTCGTGTAAAGCGGAAGTGGGTATCCGATGCCGATTGAATAAAAAAGTACAGCAGTGGACCTTTAGCAAGTAGTGCCAAGGTGGTGAGTGAGATTGTGAGGCTGGAGAGCGGTTTTAATAGCGTTCGTAAGTCGGGGTGCCAAATGAGCAGCATGCATAACGCATCTATGGCGATTGTGAAGAATAGCAAGGCAAGTAAGTTTCTGGCTCTGTGCGTGGGGGTTGGCACGCTCTTGATGAGAGCGGTGATGAGCAGGCACTCAATTACGATCGCTGTGAGCGATAAGTCGGCGAGGCTGAATTGAATATTTGGCATAATAATTTTTTATTGTAGCGAGCCAGTTTAATTGTAATTGTAGCGCAAGCTGCGAAATATTGGGGGTGGTGAAATCCTTGTTTTTTCCGTATGAGCGGCTTTTGTCGCAGGGGTGGCCACTTTATCGGTGTTTTGAAAAGAGGTGACCTAATGTATGGCGTTTATTTATCGCAAGATGTAGCGGCTACTCTTGGTTTTTTGCCGACCACTTTTCCCAGACATTGGACGATTGTTCGGGTGTGTGTTGCGCCTTTTTCGGTTTTGTATCTTTTTTAGTCTCGGCAGCTTTTTTTGCCGTTTCGCTATACGGTGATTTTCCGCTGCTTTTAAGGGTGAAATTTAGGTTCGACGCTGGCAGGTCTTTGGTGACCTCAAAGCCTTCGATGATTCTTCTTTCTAATATTTTTTCGAGCCGACGCTCAATTGCACACAAGCGTTTGAAATCGTCTTTCGAGACTAGCGAAACGGCTTCGCCTTGGGCGCCGGCTCGGCCAGTGCGACCAATGCGATGGATGTAGTCGTCGGTATCATCGGGCAGGTCGTAGTTCACCACGCGGGTTAATTCGTTAATGTCTATGCCGCGTGCGGCAACACCCGTCGCGACTAAAAAACCCACTTTCCCCGATTTAAAATCAGCCAAGACTTGGGTTCGTGAAGCTTGGCTTCTGCCGCCGTGAATGGCCTCGGCCTTAATGCCGCGTTTTTCTAATTGGCTGACGAGTTTGGCGGCGCCGTGTTGAGTGCGTATAAAAATGAGCGCTTGCGTCCACCGTTGCTCTTGTATTAAGTGGCTGAGTAGGGTCGATTTATTGTGTTTGTCGATTGCGACCAGCCATTGGGTGATTTGTGGCGCCGCCGAATTTTGCGGCACAAGGCTGATTTCGGTCGGGTTGTTTATGGCATTATTGGCTAGCGTGCGAACGGCTTTGGGCAGCGTTGCCGAAAACAATAAGTTTTGTCGTTGCTCGGGTAAGCGTGCCAGAATTTTTTCGATATCGCTTATAAAGCCCATATCCAGCATTCGATCTGCTTCGTCTAATACTAAGAATTCTACCTCGTCAAAATGTACAGCCCTTTGGTTCGCCATATCGATTAGGCGGCCAGGTGTGGCGACTAAGATATCAATCCCGTCTATGAGCTGTTGTTTTTGTTGGTCGTACTCAATGCCGCCGACCATGGCCATTACACGGATGGGGAGGTGTGCGCTATACGCCTGAACATTTTCTTCTACTTGAAGGGCCAGCTCGCGGGTGGGTACTAGGATTAAGGCGCGAAAGCGCTTACCCCTGCGATGCGGTTCCCCTTCGGGCATTTGGCGGCTGAGCATTTCAAGTAACGGTAAAACAAAGCTGGCCGTTTTACCTGTGCCGGTTTGCGCGGTGGCGACGAGGTCTTTACCACTCAGCACAATGGGGATGGCTTGAGCTTGAATGGCGGTAGGGGTTGTATAGCCTTTCTCGTCAATGGCTTGCAATAGGGAAGGGCTTAAAGCCAAGTTTGAGAATGTCATTGGAGTCTCTGTGTGCTGAATTGGTAGCATGGAATGAAGTCATTTCAGTGCGCAAGTATACCTACTTAGAGGGCTGTATACCCTAAGGGCGAGGGTTTTGGCGGTAGATGCTTGATCTTAGGGGCGTGCATTAAATAACTTCCCGTTTTTGAACTCCTGGGTGCACGCTTGCCTTCGTTAAAAATATTTGCAATAGCCGGCTATTACGCCATATTTTCGCCTCGTCAAGCAAGCACCCAAAAAACCAAATTCCAGTAACTTATTCCATGCACGCCCCTAAGGGGCGTGCATGGAATAACTTCACGTTTTTGAATTCCTGGGTGCACGCTTGCCTTCGTTAAAAATATTTGCAATAGCCAGCTATTACGCCATATTTTCGCCTCGCCAAGCGTGCACCCAAAAAACCAAATTCCAGCAACTTATTTAATGCACGCCCCTTAGGGGTAGGCTTGGGTCGAGGAAAAATACTTTACCCAATAATACTTGCCGCTTGCTTTCTCAGCTGCGTTACCCGAAGTGTCAGCCTACTGACCTATATCCGTATCAATGTCATTAACTTAGCGGCAACCGATAATTTTTCTGGACTCGCTTGAACCGATCCATTGGCGCTCCACACGCGCTCTGGAAAACATGCTCCTCGACTTTTTGCTCCTGCAAAGTCTAATCTTGCATATCCCTATGCTGGTGCGTTTTCTCCCCCTTACTATCCCTGTATGGCCCATCGTATTCGGCTATTCAGCATACTGGCATTGATTGCGGCCATTATCTTTGGCAACGTAAAGTGCTGTATCTACTCGCTTAAAGGCTGACTCTAGTGAATCTTCAGGTTTTATTGGCGTGATACCGATACTGACAGTGATAGGAATGGCGACATCTGATTCACCTGCGGTGATATGTAAATCAGAGATGATTTGTCGCAGTTTTTCTGTGAATTCAAGCGCGGCTTGCTTTGAGTGTAACTTACAGAAAATGATAAATTCTTCGCCACCCCATCGGCCTAAAATGTCATCATCTCTCATGTTATTCATTAGGCATAATGCAAACGCTTTAAGGGCTGCATCGCCAGTATCGTGCCCATAAGTATCATTAATATGCTTGAAATAATCAATGTCCAATAGTGCCACGTAGCTGCCGGTGGTGTAGTGACTTTCAAAAAATTGATTGGCTACCCGTTCCAGCCCTCTGCGGCTGTATACCTGGGTGAGTGCATCCTTTTCTGATACAACTTTAAGCTTTTGGAAGTCGGTCTCTAGCTGGCTAAGAGCTTGCTTGGTATTTTTGGTGGTGGCGATAACGTTGAGTACTTTAATGCTGCCTATCAGTGCAAATAAGGCGAGCCAATAAATAATAACGATACGGTAAAGCTCTTCACTGCTTAGCCATTCGCCAACGGCTTCAATTTTTTTGATTTGAAAGTCATAGACGCCATTAATGTTTTCGCCGTCGATATCAAAGGCCAACTCGATCACGCGATCAAAGTTAATCAGAAGATCAGATCTTTTGGTGTAGTGCTGTTTTATCCACCATTCGCCTAGTGCAAAATTACGCAAGTCAAGCAGAACCGGAGATAGGGTCTCTTCTTTTTTTATGAAGGTATAAATGAATTTCTCGTCTTCAAAGGCTATTGTTTTTTGAATATCTTTAATGTGATCTTTATTGACGTTTCTAATCGCTAAGCGAAGCCGTCCGGCTTCGCCTGTGAAATTAATATCTATTCGCAGCCCGTTATATTCAGTTAAATCCAGAGATCTGAGATCGGTATAGTTATATCGAGGGTAACCGGTGACGGTGGGCCTGAATAACTTAATGGCTGCGCCACAATAGGGGTGGAGTTGTGTATTGTCGATAATGCATTGGTAGTGGTGCATATCCTTGTTTATCCAGTGGGTGCGGCTTTTCCCCCCGATGGCAGCGTCTGAGTAAAGGTCTGTAACTGTATTTGGGTGAGGATAAATGAGAAGGTTTTTTTCGGGTATATAAGGGTGCGCACAAAGTAGCGCAATAGTCAGTACTATGCTGCTGTTTCTTATTCTTCTCAGGTAGGAGGGTTGCGTTTTTGACATCATGAGGCAGTGTGCGCTGCTATTAATGGCTATTATTCAATAACTCTAGCATACCCATGAATATCAGCTCGATACTTTGGGATAAACAGTGTTGAGGCGGCTTAAAGTACATTTCTCGCGATAGTATTGTCGTTTTCGTTGCTGCTCGGTAGCCTGCGCTGCTAGGGTACACCCGTACTGATGCAAACATCATGCTGTATCTCCGGCACAAAAGCACCGGCCTCGAATGCTAATTGGGGCCACCAAAACTAGGTTATCCGGGGGCTACTTCCAAAGAATTGCCGTGTGTTATCGCTTAAAGCTTATAAAAAAGGGAGCTAAAAAGCTCCCTTGGGTGATTTAATCTCGCCGATCATCGGCGGTTAAATTAATCGTTGCTAGCGGCTTTCTTTTTAGTTTTGGGTTTTTCAAAACTAGGGCGTTCACCAGAAGGGCGCTTACGTTCTTTGCGTGGCGCATGTTCTTTGGTGCCGCTACCAGCTGCCATTTGGCTGATCTGCAGTTGCTTTTGGCAAACCCATACGGCGCGAAGCTTGTTGAGTAGAGCGGGTGGCATTCCGGCAGGCAGCTCTACAGTTGTGTAACTTTCGCTGATGCGGATGTTGTGGATGTGCTGGCTGCTAATATCTGCTTCGTTAGCGATAGCACCAACAATATTGCCAGGCTTCACACCATCGTCACGGCCAACTTCTAAGCGATAGCTTTCCATCGGCACATCGCTTTCGGTGCGGCGTTTGCTGCGACCGTCGGAGCGGCTATCTCGGTCGTTGCGATCCCGGCGTCGGCCGTCGCGCTCTGGGCGGTCATCACGTTCGTTAAATTCACGTGGTGCACGCTCTGGGCGATCTTCTAGCATTAAAGGTTGCTCGCCATGAACCATTTTGGCTAATGCTGCAGCCAGCATAATGGGGTCGCTTGGGGTTTCGGTTTGAAGCTCGGTAATGAGCTTTGAGTAGATATCCAAGTTCTCGCCAGCAATGGTGTCGAGTATTTGCTGCTTGAAGCGTTGTTGGCGTTGCTCGTTGATATCAGAAACTGACGGCAGTTTCATTTGCTCGATATCTTTACCGGTGGCGCGCTCGATGGTGCGCAGCATGCGCATTTCGCGGCGGGCAACAAATAAGATGGCATCACCTTGTCGGCCAGCGCGGCCAGTACGGCCGATGCGGTGAACATAAGCTTCGGTATCGTAAGGGATATCGTAGTTGATAACGTGACTAATGCGGTCTACATCTAGGCCGCGAGCGGCAACGTCGGTAGCGATTAGGATATCGATTTTGCCATTCTTAAGGCGCTCAACGGTGCGCTCACGAATGTTTTGTGAGATGTCGCCATTCAGTGCAGATGCGCTATAGCCGCGAGCTTCTAGCTTTTCGGCGAGCTCTATCGTGGCTGTTTTGGTGCGCACAAACATGATAACGGCATCAAATTTCTCGGCTTCTAATATGCGAGTGAGTGCGTCGAGTTTGCTAACGCCACCTACAGGCCAGTAGCGCTGGCGAATAGTGACCGCTGTGGTTGTGGTAACTTCAATTTTTACGTGTTGCGGGTTTTGTAGGTAGGTGTTGGCAACGCGAGCAATTTCTCTTGGCATGGTCGCCGAAAAAAGTGCAATTTGACGATTTTTAGGTGTGCGCTCTAGTACCCACTCAACATCATCAATAAAGCCCATGCGAAGCATTTCGTCGGCTTCATCCAATACAAGGTGCTTTAGGTTATCAAGCTTGAGTGTTCCTTTGCGCATATGGTCCATAACGCGACCGGGTGTGCCCACAATAACGTGAACACCGCGTTTGAGTGCGCGAATTTGTTGGTCATAACCTTGGCCACCGTAAATAGGTAATACGTGGAAGCCTTTAATGTCTTTGGCGTAGCTTTGGAAAGCCTCGGCTACCTGAATAGCAAGCTCGCGGGTAGGGGCGAGGACAAGGACTTGGGGTGATGTTTGTTTTGGGTCGACCATTTGCAGTATAGGCAGTGCAAAGGCGGCAGTTTTACCGGTACCGGTTTGGGCTTGGCCCAAAATGTCACGGCCTTCAAGCATCACGGGAATAGCTTGTGATTGAATGGGAGAAGGAGTTTCGTAGCCAAGATCTTTAACGGCTTTAAGTATGTGTTCGTTGAGGCCCAGTTGCTCAAACGTCTGGCTAGGTTGGGTCATGCAGGTTTCCTGTGGTATTGCGGCGGGAGATTCCAGTTGCAAGGTCGTATAGGTGCAATGTAAAGAATCTGTGCGGCTGTCTAGCGGAGGTAGCTGATTATCAATAACTGCGTATTTTTAAATTGCGCTAAGCAATAAAAAATCACGATGTTGTTGATGTGTCTGACTTGCTCGCAAGCGATAAGCTTGGAGGGGTGCCGAAAGACGTAGTACGCTGCCGCTAATGTTAGTCGCTGCCCGAGCTTATTCAGTACTCGGGTTAAGATTCCCTACACCTGCAGCCCGTGCGTCTTCGCAGTGGGGTACTCGGTGCCTAGTAAATTACAATGCCATCTGTAGCAAAGTTGGGTTGAGGATGTGTGGTGTTTTGTGTGAAAACATTGCTGCATTCACATCAACCGCGTACCTGCTGGTTGAAAACTCCACCCTTTACCCGCGCATGGCATCTGCCGGAAAGCGCTTTACTGTTATGGCATCAAGTCAAAAGAGGCGCGACTATACATCTAATGGCATGGCCTGTCTATTTTTTGTTCGCATGCATTTGTTATGGCTGGGTAAGTGCTGGCATCTATGAGGCGGTTCTAATAGGCTGCACGCTTTAAATACTTGTGGAAATAACGTGATGCAAATTTGGGTTGATGCCGACGCGTGTCCGAATGTGATTAAAGAGATTTTATTTAAGGCGGCGAACCGTGTGCAGGTGCCATTGATACTAGTTGCTAACCAAGCTCTGCGAACACCACCTTCGCCGGTGATTCGCTCGGTGGTGGTGCCGGCTGGTTTTGATGTGGCCGATAATTATATTGTGCAGCACTGCGTAGCGGGAGATGTATTAATTACCGCCGATATTCCATTGGCCGCGGAGGTGATTGCAAAAGGGGTGGTTGTCGTTAGCCCGCGCGGTGAAAAGTTTACCCCCAATAATATTGAGCAGCGATTAGCGATGCGAAATTTTATGGAAGAAATGCGAAATGCTGGGCAGGCTACCGGTGGCCCGCCGCCATTAAATAATAGCGACAGGCAGGCTTTTGCGAATGTATTGGATCGCATGCTGGCTAAAGGGAGGGGCGCTTAAAATTAATTGCACCCTCCTAATAAGCTAACCGCGTATCCGGTAAATAGCTGTTTCGCCAAAAAGATTTGGTCGAAGTGGGTGTAGCCATTTATCGGGCGCGGCTTCTGCGGCTACCTGGCGATCAATGACTTGGTAATTTAATTTTTTGCAAAGTACTTCAAAATCTTTAAAAGTACAAAAATGAATGTTGGGTGTGTTGTACCACTCGTAGGGTAATAAGTCGGAGACGGGCATTTTACCGCCAACGGCTAAATGCCAGCGCGCACGCCAATGGCCAAAATTAGGGAAGGTGACGATCGCTTCGCGGCCAACGCGCATCATCTCGGCAAGGACTTTGTCGGGGTAGTGCATGGTTTGCAGTACCTGCGACATAATGACAGTATCAAAACTTTGATCGGCAAAATTGCTGAGCCCACCGTCGAGGTCTTGTTCTATAACATTTATGCCTTTTTTAACGCAGGCTAAAAGACCCGCTTCGCTAATTTCTAAACCGTAGCCGCGAATATTTTTTGTTTTGGTTAAGTGGTTTAGCAGGCTGCCATCGCCACACCCCAAGTCGAGGACTCGGGCGTTGGGCTTAATCCAATTCTCAATAATTTTTTGGTCTATTCGCATGTGCTGGCGACCTTTTGCATATAGCTGGAAAAAAGCGCTTCATAGCGAG
Organism: Marinagarivorans sp.; assembly: GCF_982758155.1. Classification (NCBI taxonomy): domain Bacteria; kingdom Pseudomonadati; phylum Pseudomonadota; class Gammaproteobacteria; order Cellvibrionales; family Cellvibrionaceae; genus Marinagarivorans; species Marinagarivorans sp. The sequence goes on from NZ_CEXWTU010000092.1 coordinate 13,953, forward strand.
GCTGGTTAGGGACTAAAAAAGCATCGTGGCCGTAAGGCGATTCTATTTCTGCATAAAAAACATTTTTGTCTGCGTGTAATAACGCGGTTGCGATTTCATGCGAGCGCTCAGGGGCGAAGCGCCAATCGCTATCAAATGCCATAACGGAAAAATCGCATTGCGCTTGCTGGAAGGCTTTTACGGGGTCGTTTTCGTATTCGCGTGCAAGGTCAAAATAATCGAGTGCTCGCGTCATTAAAATGTAAGTGTTCGCATCGAAGGTTTTTGAGAATTTACTGCCTTGGTAGCGTAAATAACTTTCGATTTGAAATTCTACCGGTACATCACTGCCTTGTTCAAAACTGCCGGAGCGTAATTCACGCCCGAATTTTTCGCCCATGCCATCATCGGATAAATAAGTGATGTGACCAATCATGCGAGCAACGGATAAACCTGATTCAGGCAGCGCGTTGTGATCGAGATAATGCCCGTCCATAAAGTTGGGGTCGGCCATAATGGCTTGGCGTGCCGTTTGATTAAAGGCAATATTCTGCGCGGTTAATTTCATGGCGGAAGCTATGACTACGCAGTGACGTAAGCGTTCGGGATATTCTAGAGCCCAGCGCATAGCTTGCATGCCACCTAAGCTGCCGCCAACAACAGCCGCCCATTGTTTAATGTCTAAATGGTCGGCTAATCTTGCTTGGGTGTGTACCCAGTCGCGCACTCTTAAGGGTGGGAAGTCGCTACCCCACGCTTTACCCGTTGTCGGGTTAATACTGGTTGGCCCCGTTGATCCATGACAGCCACCAATATTGTTCATTGAGACTACAAATAAGTGGTTGGTATCGATAGCTTTACCCGGCCCGATATAGGCATCCCACCATCCTGGTTTATCATCGCCCTCATAAAAACCGGCGGCATGCTGGTTGCCCGACAGTGCATGGCAAATGAGTACAGCATTGGAGTGGTTTTTGTTGAGCGTGCCATAGGTTTCGACCACGAGGTCGTATTCGGGTAGCGTGCGCCCGCAAGCCAGCGTGAAGGGCTCGCTAAAGTGAATGGTTTGCGGGCTTACGAGCCCGACGGAGTTTGGATCTGTGGTGGGCATTGGTTACCGTGCATTGTGTGATTTAGGGTGCCGTACACCGGCGAGCATTCCGAGTTCTATTTATGTGCCGCTGATTATCCGCCGGTGACGGGAGGGAAAAAAGCGACTTCATCATTAGGCTTTATGTTGGGATTGCCGCTGGCCATCTCATGATTAATTGCGCAGAGGATACTGGGATCGTTGAGCGCTTGCCAGCGTTGGCCGCGTTCGGCGAGCGTTTTTTTAAGCTCGCTTAACGGTATGGCTGAATGGAGCGGATAGTTTTCACCCCGAGTTCCCAAAGTCTCACTCAAGGCCGCAAAAAAACACAGATTAATTGATGACATAGTTAAACTCTTATCGGTAGGGTGCAGGTTGGATTATGCGCACCATTCGCCGCTGCGGCCGCCGCTTTTGGCTAGCAGTGTCGTGCCTGTAATCGTCATGGTTTTATCCACGGCCTTGCACATGTCGTAAAGGGTGAGTGCCGCGACGGAGACTGCTGTGAGCGCTTCCATTTCTACGCCCGTTTTTCCCGCTAGTTTGCAGGTTGCCTCAATGCGTACGCGGTTTTGTGTCGCTTCGGCAATCAGGTCTACAGCTATTTTGGTCAGCATAAGCGGGTGGCACAGCGGAATTAATTGGCTCGTTTGTTTGGCGGCTTGTATGCCGGCAATACGAGCGACGGCAAACACATCACCTTTTTTGTGATTGCCGTCGCTAATCATTTGCAAGGTTTGCGCTTGCATCTCCACATAACCGACGGCTGTTGCAGAACGCTCGGTGATTGCCTTTTGGCCAACATCGACCATGTGTGCTTCACCGGCAGCATTGAGGTGCGTTAAACCTTCGTTGCTTGTAGGCTCAGTCATTGAACAATCTTTCCATCATGCCTTGATAGATAAGGCTGAGTTTGTCGAGGTCTGAGGCGCAAACATGCTCGTTGACTTGGTGGATGGTGGCATTGAGTGGGCCAAGCTCGACAACCTGCGCACCTGTAGGCGCGATAAAGCGGCCATCTGATGTACCGCCAGAAGTGGAGAGTTCAGTGTTGTAACCGGTAACGGCTTTGATTGCACCGGCTGCGGCTTCTACTAGCTTGCCTTCAGCGGTCAGGAATGGGTGGCCAGATAGGATCCACGTTAGATCGTAGTCGAGATTGTGCTTATCTAGGATGGCTTCGGTGCGTTCGCGCAATTGTTGTTCGGTAAGCTCGGTAGAGAAACGAAAGTTAAATACAATGTGGGCTTCGCCGGGGATAACATTTGTGGCGCCAGTGCCGCTATTAAAGTTGGATACTTGAAAGCTGGTGGCGGGGAAGTGATCGTTGCCGCTATCCCAATGTTCTGCGCTTAGTTCTGCAATGGCGGGAGCCACTAGATGAATAGGGTTGGCGGCAAGGTGAGGGTAGGCGACATGGCCTTGCTTACCTTTGATTGTGAGTTTTGCGCCGAGCGAGCCGCGGCGACCGTTTTTGATAATGTCGCCGACTTTATGGGTGCTTGAGGGTTCACCCACTAAGCACCAGGTGATTTTTTCGTTGCGGGCTTCTAACCATTCGATCACTTTCACGGTGCCATTAGTGGCTGGGCCTTCTTCGTCGCTGGTGATTAAAAAGGCAATGCGACCGGAGTGATTCGGGTGCTCGGCGACATAGTTTTCGCAGGCGGTGATCATGGCGGCTAGGCTGCCTTTCATGTCTGCTGCACCGCGACCGTAAAGAATATCGTTTTCGACTTTGGGGGAAAAAGGTGGGTTGTCCCAATGCTCTTCTGGCCCGGTGGGTACCACATCAGTATGGCCTGCATAGGCTAGAAGTGGCCCATCAGTTCCGCGTACAGCCCAAAAATTATCAACATCTTCGAAGCGTAAGCGCTCAACCTTAAAGCCGATGCTTTCTAGCCGCGCAATCATCATTGGCTGGCAATTGGCATCTTCGGGGGTTACGGAGGGTTGGGCGATGAGGTCACAGGCAAGTTGCAGGGTAGGGCTGAGAGTGTCGGTCATGAAAAAATCTTTAAGGTAAGGAAATGAGGCTGTATTTTAGCTGGCCAATAACGCTAAAAACCTGCGGTTAGGGGCGAGGCAATAATAGTTTGTCCAATTAGGCGAAGAGATCGGCTTTCTTATCGAGGCGCTTAAAGGGGTGCATGCCGGG
>NZ_CEXWTU010000093.1:0-17177 GCF_982758155.1 Marinagarivorans sp.
CCCAGAAAACAATCAATTCGCCTTTTAGGTGGGCATTATTTCTAACCCACCTGAATAGTTACAAGTATTTTTTCCTCGACCCTATGCTTTGCTCGCCGCTTTCACCACAGCATCAAACCCGCGAGCGGGTAGCAATCGCTTTAAAACGCCTAAAATATAAGTGGGGGTCGTGACGGGGTAACGCACTTTGGGCCATCGGCTTTCCAACGCATGCAAGACGCGTTTAAGCACCGCTTCTGGACCAACAGTAAACGGCACCGCCGCACCTTGGGTTTGCAAGCGCTCAAGGCTTTGCTGATAACTTTGCGCGTGACGGCTATTCTCGCAATCGACATTCGCTTTTAAGGCTTTAAGCGCATTGGCGCGAAACTCGCTGAGCACCGGCCCCGGCTGAATAAGACTGACTTTCACAGAGGTTCCAGCCAACTCTTGCCGCAAGGTATCGGTTAACCCTTCCAGAGCATACTTGCTGGCATTGTAAGCGCCGCGATAAGCCATGCCTACAAACCCCAGTATTGAGCTGTGCTGAATCAGGCGCGCTTTGGGCTGCGCTAACAATGCAGGCAGTAATGCCCGTGTTAACTGGTGTGTACCAAAAAAATTACTGGCAAATTGTTTTTCCAACGTTTCGCGGGTTAAATCTTCAACCGCGCCTGGTTGGCCATAAGCGGCATTGTTAAACAAGGCATAAATTTTCCCCTCGGTTATCTGCAGAATACTTTGTGCACCCTGCTCCACCTGCTCATTATTGGCAAGGTCAAACGCAACAACACGCTCAAAGCTTTGCAGTAAGCGCTCGCGCTGTTGCTCTGTGCGGCAACAGGGTAAAACACGGTAGCCTTGCGCGCGAAGGCCTTCGGCCACATGCAGACCAATACCGCTTGAACAGCCGGTAATCACAACCCAACACGATTTATTACTCATTTATTTTGCTCGTAAATATGCTGAAGCAGCACGGCTAACGCCTGCGACGCAGCTGCACTTTGGCGCTGCACAATAACAGCGGCCTTTTGTGTATAGGGTTTATTCGGTAATTGAAAACGCGGCGTACTATAAATGAAAGGCGCCTCTTGCGCCGCCGTATTAATCACCACGCTGATATCCAACGGCGCCGTCTTTATAGTAGCCACAGCTTCTATATTTATCGGCTCCAGAAAGCGGTCAAAGCCGGCATCCCACAGGCGGTGTAAATTCACCTTACAGTAACGCTTTCTCTTTTCAGCAAGGCAATAACCATTGCCGCCGGCATCGGATTGGCACTGTGAATTTAATCCGGCCAATGTATGCAAGGGCTGGTACGCATCAGCCAGTAGATGGGCGATAAAGGCCAGCACTACACCCTGCGCCGCGGGCGACTTCGCTTCGGAATAGGCGGCCAATAAAGGCGACCAAACCGTATCGAGCAAACCAACGCGCTCCACTCGACAACGCCCACGCGAAGATGGCGCCAATAACAACTGCCCACTAGTGGCATCCCAATAGTGCGCATTCACGTAATGCCAAGGCTTAGTATTAGCGCGGGTAAACGCACTAAGGGAATTCGGTACTGACGCTTTGGCGTGGTCCTTAAAAATAGCGCCGAGTGTTTTATCGCGGCGCGTATCTGGCCAGACAGCCACTTGCGCAAAAGCAGAATATTGCGATACCGCCTTACGCCACTTTTTTGCACGCTCGTTATTAAGGAGTGCTTGTGCGCGCTGATTAAAGTATTGCTGCTGCGGCTCACTTAATTGTGAAAAAGCCGCTTCAGCAATATTGGCATGCCCCTGCGCCGACCACGCCAAAACCGGTAGCGGCGATAACAGAATGCTCAGTAAAACCGCGAGCCGCGCAAAGCAACAAGACATTTAGGGTTTACGCGCCTTTTTAACGGTGTCGTAAGCGGCTTGAATTTCTTGTGAACGCTCAGTGGCGACTTTAATCATCTCTTCTGGCACACCCTGCCCCGAGAGTTTATCGGGATGGTATTGGCTCATTAACTTGCGATAGGCCTTTTTCAGCTCGGCATCGGTACAGCTTGCCTCAATCCCCAGCGCACTATAAGCATCGGCGATAACTTCAGCCGAGGAAGGCTGCTGCGCGCCACCGTGGCCTTGGTAGTGACCGCCTTTGAAATTGCCCTGCGCCTGGGCCATCTTCAGCATTTGCTCAAAAACAAAACGGCTAAAGCCCATTTGCTCAGCAATTTTTTGCATCGCCGATTGCTCTGCTGCATCTAAGGCGCCATCGGCCATGGCAATGGTAATTAAATAAGCTAACAATATTTGCTTCACATCGGCGTACTGACCGCACACTTGCAAAAAGTGGCCCACCAATGGCTCTGGATTAAACTCGGGGTTGGTGCCACCTTTAAAAAGATTAATCGCTTCTTTACGCTGTTCTGGCGAAAGTTGCATGCGCGACATCAGCACTTCGGCCGCCTGGACCTCTTGCTCGCTGACGCGGCCATCGGCTTTCGCCAAATAGCCCATTAACGGAAATGCGGTCGAAAATAAAGTGCTTTCGATTTGACGTCGCAATTCAGGGTTCAAGCGTTGGCGCTGCGTGTATATGCCCTTCGCTAAATAATGGCCTGCTACAAAGCCTAAGATGATGCCGAATAGGCCAAATAATTTGACACCGATAACCACACACACTAGGCGGATAATAAAACCCATAACCGCTACCTTCCCCACTCAATTTTAAGGTTCATCAATAAAGGCATGCAGCCTAAACTAGCGCGTCCATAAAACCAAGCGCAAGCTCGCAGCAGCCAGTATTAAATAAGGGGCGTACATGACATAAGGGCCGAGGAGAAAATGCTTTATCCAATAATACTTGCCTCCTGCTCCCTCAACAGCGTTACTCAAAGCATTACATGCCTCGGTAACTGCTCCACGACATTATGCTCCTGCAATGTCTAATAAGGGGCTCCTGCCCCGATGCGTTACCCTATGCCCTATAGGCCTCGGCAGGCGCCCTCGTCTAATTGGACAAGCTATTATTACCCCGGCCCTAACTTCCCTTTTTTTAATTCCTAGGTGCACGCCCCTAACTGCGGCATCTGGCAGAAAAACACACCTGCCATCGCCCAAAAGCGAAAGCAATACAGGCGACAACAAGCCTTTGACTATACTCAGGCAGGGTTCGTCAACAGGAATACTTCATGCGAGTGATCTCTTATTTTTGTGCATTCTGCACTTTATGGCTAAGCACTGTTAGCGCCGCTGCACCGCTTGAAACTATGCGTTTCAAGCGTTTATTGCACGGCACTACCGATACCGACGAGGTGATAAATGCCGTCCATGTAACGCGCCAAGACCCGCACGGGTTTATGTGGTTCGGCGGTGAGCACGGCTTAGCCCGCTACGACGGTCACGATGTCAAAATTTACCAACATTCCCCCAGCGACCCCAACTCGCTCACCAGTAATGCCATTTGGGATATTATTTTTGATCACGATGGCGTAATGTGGCTCGCCACCGACTCCGGGCTTGGGCGCTACAACGCCGCCAGCGACACTTTTACAAGCTTTCGCTCAAAAGGGTTTGATACCAATTCTATCACCGGTGATTCCGTACGAGCCCTTGCCGTCGACAGCCATAACAACTTGCTTATCGGCACCGATAATGGCTTTAACATTCTCGATGCTAGCCGTAAGCATTACAGCAGCTATACCGATCGTGAAAAAGATCCATTCCGCTTACCCAACGCCGCCATACGGGCTGTTTACACCGAGGATAACGGCCACGTTTGGCTTGGGACTACCTCTTCCGGCTTGCTACGTTTAACGCTAAAACCATTTGCCATCGAAGTTTTTTCCCACGATCCTAACAACGACAAAAGCATCGGCCACAACCGCATCACCGATATTCTGCGCGATCACACCGGTGCATTATGGGTCAGTAGTTTTGGCGGCGGCATTAGCCGGATGAACCCCGACGGCAAGACCTTCACAAACTATACTAACGACCCTAACGACCCCGAGTCATTGGGCTCTAATACCGTATGGAATATTTTTGAAGATAGCTTTAATCATTTGTGGGTGGCAACCGACCACGGCGGCTTAGCCCAGTACAACCATATAACCGATAATTTTAGCCATTTACGCCACAACCCTTACGACAGCTCCAGCTTAAGTTCGAATAATATCCGCAGCATTTTTGAAGATAAACACGGCGATTTATGGATTGGCGCCTTTCCTATCGGCACCAATTTTTTTGATCGTTCGAGTACGGTCTTTGAGAACTATGCGCATGTGCCCAGCATGCCAGACAGCCTAAGCCACTCGACAATTCTGACCCTACAAAAAAGCAGCCAAGGGCATTTATGGATTGGCACTGAAGGCGGCATTAACAGCTTTGACCCCGCCACCAAACGCAGCCAGCACATTGCTGCGCAACCTGGAGTAGAGGGCGCCCTACAATCGAACGCCGTGCTTGCATTAACCGAGCGAGATAATGGCGACCTTTGGGTAGGCACCTGGTCTGGCGGGCTTTATCGCCGGGCCGCTAACAGCCAATATTTTGAGCACTTCATGCCCTCCCCTGAAGGCGCAACAGATACCGAGGGTATTACGGTCAACAGTGCGTACATCTGGAGCTTACTGATTGATCAAAACCAGTCACATTTATGGATAGGCACAGAAACCGGTGGCCTTAACCGCTTCAACTTTGAGACGCAAAGGTTTACCTATTTCGCCCCCCATTCACAACCAGAACCCGAGAACGTTACCAACCCACATATATGGTCGCTATTACAAGATCACGAGGGCACACTTTGGGCCGGCAGTTTACACGGCCTTAATCGCTATCATGCCGATACGGATACTTTTAGCCATTATTATCACGAACCCAACAATGAGAATTCGCTGGGAAACAATCGCGTTATTGCCCTCTTTGAAGATTCACGGAACAACTTATGGATCGGTACGCAAGGCGGCGGCATTAGCATTATGGATCCACAGCGGGAAAAGTTTCACCGGTTGGGCGTAGTTGACGGTTTACCCTCGGGTAATGTCGCAAGTATTATAGAGACCCAAGACGGTAAAATTTGGGCAACCACAGATAAAGGGGTTGTAAGTATTGTCCCTAGCAATGGTGCACTCTCTAGCTTCAACATCAAAAAATATCAAAAAAGCCACGGATTAATTGGCAACAATTTTAATCGCAATGCCAGTTATGTCGACGAAAAAGGCACCCTCTATTTAGGTTCAAGCGAGGGTTTGAGTATTTTTGATAGTGAGAAAGTCGAAACACGGCAAGGACCACCCACAGTCGCGTTTACAAACTTTAAGATATTTAACGAAAACATTAACGCCAAAACAGATCAGAGCCCTTTAACCGACACAATTCAAAACACGCAAAGAATTGATTTAAATTTCGATCAACGTTTCTTTTCTATCGGTTTCTCGGCACTAAGCTATCGCTCATCTAATCGCAATCAATACGCTTATAAACTCGAAGGTTTTGACAAGGAATGGCATCATACGGGTAATCGGCATATGGCTAGCTACACCAACATTAGCCCGGGTAGCTACACCTTTCATGTCAAAGCCGCTAATGCCGCCGGGGTATGGAACGAGCAAGGTGCTACGTTGAACATTAACGTTAGCCCGCCATTACTTCGCACATGGTGGGCTTATAGCCTTTATGTCATCGTTTGCATGGGGCTAATGTGGGCCTACTTTCGCCATAAAGCCAAGCGCATAGAACTGCAAAAAGAGCGTGCAGTTAACGCCGAGCTTATTAAACTCGACAAAATGAAAGATTCCTTTCTAGCGAATACCTCGCATGAATTACGTACCCCCCTAAATGGCATTATTGGCCTAGCCGAAGCTTTACGGGACAGCTGTACGACACTGCTAGACCCGGCCAAAATAGGCCAGCTGGGTATGATTGTTTCAAGTGGTAAACGATTGTCACACCTGATCAATGACATTCTCGATCTTTCCAAACTCGCTGACCGCACCATTGACCTAAAACGTGAAGCCGTCGATTTACGCTATCTAACCGACACCGTCATCACGCTTTTAGAGCCGCTGACCAACGAAAAACCCATTAAATTACAAAATGAAATACCGGGTAACTTCTACGCCGTGCTCGCCGATGAAAACCGACTGCAGCAGATTATGTTTAACCTTATAGGCAACGCCATTAAATACAGTGACCGTGGCTTTGTTAAAATCAATGCCCAACAAGATCGAAACACCACAACTATTCGCGTTAAAGATACTGGCATAGGCATTAGCCCAGATGACCTAGAAACTATTTTTCAATCGTTCTGCCAATTAGAACACAGCGATGCACGCGAACATGGTGGCACAGGCTTAGGGCTAGCCATTACCAGGCAACTCATTGAATTACACGGCGGTAAAATTGATGTTGTTTCCCAGCCGACCAAAGGAACAACGTTCATCTTTACCATTCCAACAAGTGATATTTTGTGTGAACGCCGAAAAGAACCCTCACGGCTAACGCCTCCAATAAACATTAAACAACACCGAACTCGCACTAAAGAAACACACACAAAATCAAACATTAGCGACACACAAAAAACGACAATTGAAACCAGCATTCTTAAAAAAGAAAACCCAAACACTTCAGAAAACGTGACATCACAGCCAGCAGCCAAAACAGCATTAAAAATTAAGCCATTAGAAAATTCCGAGAAAATTACAATATTGAGCGTGGATGACGACCCCATTAATCGCATGGTATTAAATGGTATTTTAAAACTGCATAACTATAATGTCATCGAAGCGGATAATGGTATATCCGCGATAGAGAAAGTGCAGAAACATCCTGAAATTGATCTCGTTATTCTGGATGTTATGATGCCTAAAATGACAGGCTACGAAGCGTGTGAAATATTAAGAAAAAGCCACGCTATCTATGAACTCCCTATAATTTTCTTAACCGCAAAAGATGTAGAAACCGAATTAACGCAAGGTTTTTTAAGCGGTGGTAACGACTTTGTCAGCAAGCCCGTTAAAAAAGAAGAGTTATTAGCGAGGATCAAAGCTCAACTCAGTGTATTACTGCATACCCGAGCCGTTAATAATACGTCCATTCAAAAAGCCAATCAGCACCTACTCTGACAGAAACTAAGGGGCGTGCACGGAATAAGTTGCTGGAGTTTGGGCTTGTGGGTGCTGCTTGGCGAGGCGAAAATATGGCGTAATAGCCGGCTATTGCAAATATGTTTAACGAAGGCAAGCGTGCAGCCAGGAATTCAAAAACGGGAAGTTATTTAATGCACGCCCCCTAGGAATACCCTCTTTTTTATTCTCAGCTAAGGCTTTCAGCTTAAAAGCAAAGAAGGTTATTTACAGGCATGATTAATAATTGCTGCACTGATCTTTTCAAGAGGAAGAACAATATTGGCAGCTCCAAGTTTAAACGCTGCTCCGGGCATCCCCCAAACCACTGAAGTTTGTTCATCCTGAACAATAGTGTAGGCACCTTTTTCTTTTAACCGCAATAATGCTTGTGCGCCATCCGCTCCCATGCCGGTCAATATAACGCCCATACTCAATTTGCCTGCAACCTCATTGACAGAATCAAACAGTGGCTCGACAGAAGGTTTATGACGATTAATTTCAGGACCATCGTCTAGTATACAAATATAACCAGCGGCGACCCGCTTAACCCTAAGGTGCGAATGCCCTGGCGCTAAATACACATTCCCAGCTTCAATCGGTTGCTGATGCACCGCTTCATGCACTGTCACCGCCGAACAAGAATCTACACGTTTGGCAAATGACTGACTAAACGCCGCCGGGATATGTTGTGCAATCACTATTGGAGGCGCGTGCTCGGGTAAAGCCGATATCACACATTTAATCGCCTCGGTTCCACCCGTTGAAGCGCCAATAGCACAGATAAAACCCGTTTTAGCACGGCCAGACATCGTAATGCGCGCCTTGGGTTGCGGCACTTGGTTATCAGCAAGATGGGAGACGTTTGCCTTTGCAGCCCAATATACTTTTTCACAAATATCCTGCCCATAGCGCTCTAAGGCTTGCGGGTCATCACCTTGGGGCTTTGCAACATAATCAATGGCGCCCATTTCAAGCGCCTCCAATGTTGCAGGAGCGCCAGCTTGTGTTAATGTCGAGATCATCACTACGGGAATAGGCCGTAATCGCATCAGATTTTTCAGAAAGGTAATGCCATTCATTTTAGGCATTTCAATATCTAACGTCACAACATCGGGGGATAGCTGTTTAATTTTTTCACGCGCTTCAAAAGGATCATTCGCGGTCCCTATAACCTCCAGACGGCGATCTTCGCTCAGCAATGCTGTTAACAATGTTCGAATTAATGCGGAATCATCAACAATCAATACTTTCGTTTTTTTTCGTTCCAAAGTTATTCACTCCAATGCGAACCTATGCGTCCAAAATACATGACCGACTCGGAGTAAACAACCAAACACATGTTTACACCGTATACACTTTTCTCTACCAACAGGTAAGCGATTAAAACAGTTCGACATCGCTCGATGTAGGCTTGGCCATTGACTCCAAATATTTTTTCTCTTGCTGAGAAACCTCTGGTACCCTGTCCGTTTTCAGCTTTTTCATTTTAACATTGCCAGTTTCTGGAAAATAAAGCACTTTACGCGGATATACATCACCCACATTTTGAGATTGAATCGTCAACCCTTCGTTTGCAAGATACTCCGTGATAAATTCAATATTCTGCTTTCCTACGTCAATATTAGTCATTCCAGCCAGCACTCTACCGCCGCCAAAAACTTTAACTTCCAAACGCTCTTTGCGCCCACCTAACTTAAGAATTTCGTTAACAAGGTATTCCATCGCCCAATTGCCATAACACAAAGCTGGGTCCATAGCCGCAGTGCGTGATATACCAGTAGCACCTGACTGCAACGGCAACATAAAGTGATTCATTCCGCCCACACGAACAAATGGATCGCGCACACAAACAGAAATACACGAACCCAATACGGTGCTAATCATTTCAGTACCACCAGTCACATAACATTCCCCCGGCAGAATTTTAGCCGTAATCACGCCATGCGTAGGGTCCCAAAAGCGTTTGATATGCTCAAACCCTTTGGGCGCCTTTGGCATCTGTAATGGTTTTTTCGACACGGGCTGCATTCGCTATTACTTCTTCTGATACATAGTTTTTCCTAATGATATGAAATCACTAGACACTCTATTAAGATTTTCCGAATGGCCGATAAAAAGATAGCCTCCGTCAGCTAACATTTGATGATATCGCGCAAACAATTTCTTTTGTGTTTCCTGATCAAAATAAATAACAACATTACGACAAAATATAATATCAAAAGGCCCTCTCATAGGCCATTGATGCAATAAATTCAGCTGTTTGAATGCTATTTTATCTTGTACATCTTCACGTATTTTTATTTCACCGGTACTCGGATTACGCTTTAAGTAACGCGTATATTCATCGGGAATACCCGTACAACGATCTTCCTGGTAGATACCCTGCTGCCCTTTTGCAACAACGTTAGTATCAAGATCTGTTGCCAATACTTTTACATCCCACTGATTAAAGCCGGCAGCTGCAGACAGGGTCATGGCAATACTATAAGGCTCTTCACCCGTAGAGCAGCCCGCAGACCAAATGCGCAAACGTTTAGATGTTGCATTTTTCCGTAGAATATTCGGAAACGCGGTCGCCTTTAAAAAATCGAAATGATGATTTTCCCGAAAAAAAGCAGTTAGATTTGTTGTGATAGCATTTATAAATTCATGTTGCTCGGGTGACTCCTCAGAAATCAAAGCACAATAATCTTCAAAAGAAACTAAGCCTAAAGCTCTTAAACGTCGAGCTAAACGCCCATAAATCATATTCTGCTTATGATCGGAGAGTGTAATACCTGTCAAGCTATACGCTATCTCTCGAATATGGACAAAGTTCGCGTAGGTCATCGTAAATTCACGACCCGCTCCACTCTCCTCCTTGTTACGATTACTCAATCCAGACATAAAATTCTCTCTACATAAAGGCGCTGAATGGGCCTCGATCCAATTTAAAAAGTAATCTCCTTATTCTTACTGACACGTCCATCATTTATTACCATCTTACATATTGGCTCAATGATTCCTCAAAAAGCGATTAGGGGCTAGGCAATAATAGTTTATCCAATTAGGCGAACAGATCGGCTTTCTTATCGAGGCGCTTAAAGGTTTAAGCAGCGAAGATAAGGATGTCGATATCAAGCATTAGTGGATGAACTATTGCTTCCTTGCCCCTTAAAACTCCTCCCACTCATCGTCAGATTTAACCGATCTACGGGGACTGGAGCTAGCTACAGATTTCGCTACCTTTCTGGGGGCTACTGCAGCGGATGTAAATTCTGTATTCGAAGTACCGGCTGCTGAATGGCCCTGACTTGAGCCGACACTGAAGAATTCGACAACTGTATTCATCGTGCGCGCTTGATCAGCCATAGCTTGACCCGCTGCCGATGCTTCCTCGACTAACGCTGCATTTTGTTGCGTCATTTCATCCATTTGTGATATCGCGGTATTAACTTGCTCTATACCATTTGTCTGCTCTAGTGCCGCTGCCGCAATTTCACGAATCATGCCGCCGACTTTTTCAACAGACTCCACAATCTCCGATAACGTTGCACCCGAAGCGTTAACCAACTCGCGTCCGTCTTCGACTTTTGCCACACTGTCTCGAATAAGGTCTTTGATTTCTTTCGCTGCACCAGCAGAGCGTTGCGCAAGATTGCGCACTTCGCCAGCAACTACTGCAAAACCTCGGCCTTGTTCGCCAGCCCGCGCCGCTTCTACGGCAGCATTTAAGGCAAGTAGGTTCGTCTGGAAAGCAATTTCATCAATAACACCAATGATGTCGCTAATTTTTTTGCTGGCAACATTAATATCTTCCATTGCCTGTATAGCTTTAGAAACAACTTCGCCGCCACTGCGTGCCTTCACTTTTGCTTCGTCGGAATAGGTATTAGCTTCCTGCGCATTAGTCGAACTCTGGCGCACAGTAGATGTCATTTCTTCCATGCTCGAAGCGGTTTCCTCTAATGAAGAAGCCTGTTCTTCGGTACGCTGACTAAGATCAGCATTACCTTGCGCAATTTCGTTGGCGCCGGTTGATATCGCCCCCGAAGACGCTCTAATTTTCCCAATAATTTCGGTTAATTTATCGGCGGTTAAATTAGCATCGGTTTTCAGCTGACCAAAAGCGCCTTGGTAGTCCCGCGTAATACGTTCAGACAAATCTCCTTTCGCCATTGCTCCTAGCATGCGTAACACATCATTTAAAGACACCTCAACAGTTGATACCAGCGTATTCAAACCTTTACTTAAATCAACAAAGAAGCCCGACTTCCCATCTAGACTTAACTGGCGGGTAAAGTCTCCGCCCATCGCCGCTTCAAGCATACCGTCTATTTCACGCTCAATATTAATTTCGGCGGTTTTATCGGCCCACTCAACAACGGTACCCATGCGCTTGCCATCAACCATAATGGGCGTGGCTATCACCGAAAAATGCCGCCCCGCAACTTCTGCTTTACCGGTATAGGTCGAGCGCAAATTTTGAATTAAGCCGCGCTGATGTGCAGGATTCTTATGGAAAACATCCATATTTTTCCCCATCAAATTTTTAGCACTAAAATCGCGAAGTTCTTTTCTTAAGTCTGCCTCTGCATCGCTCATCATCGACTGAACAGCATCATTCATATAAATAATATTGGCATCGTCATCGGCAATCATAACGTTCGCCGTCACCGTATCCAGCGCTAAACGAACCCGAGCATTTTCAGATGATATTTTTAACTCACGCTCTTGATTCTCAAGTTCAACGGTTTTATCTTTCCACTCCACCACCGTCCCTGTACGCTCCCCGTTGTCATCAAATAAGGGCGTTGCTATTAAACCAAACGTCAGTGTATCCACTTTAATATTGGTATTATAAGAAGATCTTAAGCCGGCTAACATGCTGCGTTGATGGGCAGGATTCTTATGGAAATCATCAATACACTTGCCCATTAAATTGCGAGAGTCGAAGCCTGGAATTGCACCTTGCAACTCTTTTTGGCGATTTTGTAGCATATCCAATACAGCTTTATTCATATAAGTGATATTAAGATCTTGATCTGCCAGCATCACGCTGGTATCACACACATCAAGGGCTTGCCGAATACTCAAATTAGCTTGCGAAACTTTTTCAGCTTCAGTTTCTCTCGCTAAATCATCTGTTTTATCCAACCATTCAACTAGAGTGCCCAAGCGGTTACCATCGGCATCCACCCAGGGGGTAGCAATTAAACCAAACGTTAGTGCATTCAGTTTTAAATTAGTATTGTAGGGTTCTTGTAAACGACCTAATAGGCCACGTTGATGAGCCGGATTTTTATGGAAAGTATCAACGTTAGTTCCTATTAATGTGTCGACGTTAAAGTTGGGCAACAGTTCCTTAAGCTCTGTCTCACGTGAGCGCAACATAGCCTTTACCGTGTCATTCATGTAAACGATATTTAAATCATTATCGGCCAGCATAACATTGGCTTGGCACTGCTTTAAGGCACTCGCATAACGACTATTGGTTGCATTTTTTTCTTCAGCTATTTTACGTTCGGTGGCATCTTTAACGAAGGCAATAATACTGTTAACGCCACCGCTTTTATCCGTCACGGGCACAAAATGTATTAAACACCACACTTTTCCACGCGCCGTTTGACTCGGCATGTAAACCTCGGCGCCCTCACGAATGGTGTGAGAGCGTGAATTTTCTACGATAGACCGGCCAATATCGGGTTCGCTACAATAGTTGTCTAAAACAGTATCAATAAGAGATTCAGCCTGCACCCCGAGCAAGTTACAAAAGTAACGGTTCGCGCTCTTAATCAAACCGGTGTGTGCATCCATTTCAACAACACCCTGAGCGTTATTCAACGCATCGAGTACTGCCGAATTTTTACCACCGCCAAACAACTGTGAAATTGCATTCATACTAATAGTCCTCTCAAATTCTTGAGATAATTTTATGCGCTTAGGGCGCTTTTAAGTTCATCCAGACTAGGAAGATCATCGGACGTTAATAACTTATCGATATCTAACAAAATAACCATTTTTTCATCAACGGTAACCAAACCTTGAATAAAGTCAGTATCAATACTACTGCCAAGATCTGGTGCGCTGCGCATATCACTGCGCGACAAGGTGTAGACATCCGACACTGCATCTACAACAATCCCCATAATACGAGAGCCATCTTCCGTGCGTACTTTCAAAACAATAACCACAGTAATAGCACTGTATTCAATGCCCGATAAACCAAAGCACTGGCGCAAGTCCACAATTGGCACAATGGTACCGCGTAGATTTATAACGCCTTTTATTTGCGATGGTGCATTGGGCAGCGGGGTAGTCGGCTCCCACCCTCGAATTTCCTGCACACATAAAATATCTACACCGTACTCTTCATCATCCATGATAAACGTGAGGTATTGACCAGAAGTGGCTGAGTCGGATTGACCATTCACACCAACATCTATTTTTTCAGCTTGCATACGGGTATCCTATGCTGTCTTTCGTAGCGTGTTTTGTTGAATTAATTGATCTGCGCCAGCTAACCGTACAACTCCCGGTACATCAATAATGAGCGCAACTCTGCCATCGCCCAAGATTGTTGCGCCCGAAACGCCCTCTATACGCTGGTAATTTTGTTCTAAACTTTTTATCACAACTTGCTGCTGAGCCATAAGTTCATCCACCAACATTCCAACTTTAAAGCCATCGCATTCAACAACCACCATTAACGAGCGTTCAGAATCGACAACCTTTTCATTGCCAAAGGCTTCAGATAAATCAACTATTGGCACATATTCGTCACGCAGCTTAAAGACACTACAGCCGCCAGCAATATGACTAACAAATTCTTCACGGTATTGCATCGACTCAACAATGGACACTAACGGGAAAATATAAGTATCGGGGCCTACACGTACTAATTGCCCATCCAAAATAGCGAGCGTTAGTGGCAAGCTAATTCTTATTTTTGTGCCTTCGCCTATCTTAGACTGTATCTCTACAACACCATTCAATGCCTGAATATTACGCTTTACAACATCCATGCCAACGCCACGACCGGATAAATCACTGACTTTATCGGCTGTCGAAAAACCGGGTTGGAAAATGAGATCAAATATTTGCTCATCGGTATATGTTGCAACGTCCGTATCGTTGACCAACCCTCGTTCGATGCCTTTGGCCGCGATTTGATTTCGATCTAAGCCTCGGCCGTCGTCTATAATTTCGATGACGACATTACCACCCTGATGATAGGCATTTAAGGTAACCGTACCGACTTCGGGCTTACCTTTTGCAATTCTGTCTGCGGATGTTTCAATGCCGTGATCCACAGAGTTTCGAACAAGATGAACGAGCGGATCACCAATTTTTTCCATCACCGTTTTATCAAGCTCTGTATTTTCCCCTTGTAAAATCAGGTCTATTTTTTTATCTAACGACTGCCCTAAATCACGAACCATTCGAGGAAAACGACTAAATGCAAAACTGATAGGCAGCATGCGAATACGCATGACACTTTCCTGTAGTTCGCGCGTATTTTGTTCCAACTGACTTAGACCTTCGATAAGTTTAGGTAGGCTTTGCATATCAAAGTCCGCTCCTAACTGCCCTAACATCGACTGAGTAATCACCAGCTCGCCAACCATATTAATCAAACTATCGATTTTATCGATACCTACACGAATCGATGAGGATTCAGAAGAGGCTTTCTTTTGCACCGGTTTTACAGTGGGTTTTTCCGCCGCTGGCACATTACTTACGGCAACAGGTGCGACTGCCACACTCGGAATGTTTTGTTGTACGGGCACCGTAGCTGTTGCTTCAGTAACGTCTTCATTCACCGGAGACAATACACTTGAGTTTACGGCTTCAATATGGATATCGCCTTCGCCAGTTACCCACTCAAAGACCTCATCAATTTCATTTTTACACGATGGCCCTAGCAGCTCTAAATCCCAAGAAAGGTAACATTTTTCACTATCGACTAATTTAAACGATGGCAATTGTGCAGTATTAAGCGTACATATCGCTATTTCGCCTAAATGCGAAAGTTCATTAAATATGCGTAATGGGTCATTACCCGTTTGAAATAAATGCGGGTAAGGTGCGAAGTGTATGCGCCAGCGATGTTCTGACTCGCACGCACTACTTGTATTTGATACATTCGAATTAAGTAATAGCTCACAGTCACCATCGACCCATTCAAAGACTTCACGAATGGCTTGCTCAGTAATACCTTCGCCATCAATATTTATTTTCCAATGATAGCAACAATCTTCGGCAATGAAATTTTCAAAATTGGGAGTATCACCTAACAGCTCTACCGTAGAGTTTTCCGCCAACTCGCATAAATCTCGAATTAAGCGCAAAGGATCATTACCCGTTCGAATAATGCCTGCTACAGGTTTAAATATAACCTCCCAGAAATTTTCAGCGTTACTCTCAACAGCCTCTACAACAACACTTTCCTCGCTGCCTTGTCCTAACACCGCCTCTAAAGCCGCTTGTATCTCGATAGCCGTGGGCGTGTATTCATTGCGTTCGTCTTGAATTAACGCCAACATTTCACGCATACAATCAACAGATTTTAGCAGTAAATTAACGTGTTCTGTCGCCAAACCCCGTTGACCACTTCTTACTTCATCAAGAAGCGTTTCCAAAACATGTGTAAAGCCTGCCAAAGCACTAAAACCAAACGTACCGCCGCCACCTTTTATTGAATGTGCACTACGAAAAATAGTATTAATGACTTCGTCATCAATGGATTCCACATCCAGTTCCATCAGCGCAGATTCCATAGCATCTAAGCCTTCTACGCTTTCTTCTATGAATACCTGATGGAACTGTTTCAAGTCGACAGCCATTGCGCTTACCTTTTTTGTAACATTGCAATTAACGATTTAATGACGCATTAAAGTACTTTGCCAATCGTTGCTAATAGCTGATCAGGGTTAAAGGGTTTAACAATCCAACCCGTAGCGCCCGCCGCCTTGCCTTCCATTTTCTTATCGGAACTGGATTCAGTGGTCAGCATTAAAATAGGTGTGAACTTATAAGGCGCCAGTGTTCGCAGTTCTTTTATTAATGAAATACCATCCATATTAGGCATATTAATATCTGAAATGACTAAATCTACCTCCCCCTCTAGTTTCGCTAGCTTGAGAGCCTCGACGCCATCCGAAGCCTCCATCACATCATGCCCAGCCCCTTTCAATGTAAATGAAACCATCTGTCGCATTGATGCAGAATCATCCACGGCAATTATTCGTGCCATACCCTATCTCCACACAGTTATTGAATTTCTAATTTAGTTTGCATGCCTAACAAGCGTGCCCCGCCCACCAAAACCTCAGATGGTTTATCCCAAACCCATGAGATTTGTCTTTCTTTGGCAGCCTCTTTTGCGACTAGCAATAATTGCAGACCCGCCGTATCTACCCGCCGAACGTCTTTTGCATGAGCAATAATGCTGTCATTTTTTTTGTCGTCGACAAGGGCCTCGAGCTGCTCATGCAAAGCTTGCACATGGGCAACCGTTAGATTTTCAGGCAATTCAAATTCAACGCTTTGTGACATATATCCTTCCTCTGCCGTATCATTTTCGCAATAACTGCAATATGGGCAGCTATCCGTCACAAGCACTATCCCGCTAAAAATTAACCTCAAGATAGTTGCAATAATATAATTGTAGACGGTGATTATTTTTACGTAAAAAAACTAGCGTTATATATAAAAAACGGGATTGACTTGCATTCATTGAATTTAATGCGCAACCCTACAAACCATACATATGGTGCTAAAAAAACTCCTTTTTATGATACTTGAGAATAAATAGAGCCGACTTCGTCTTTAGCTATAACAGCTTCAACCATTGAAAAGGATTAGTGTTCCAAAAAAGTCTTAAGGGAATTGAGGGGTCAAGGAATAAAATCACGAGAAAAAAGGATTACGATGCCAACCTGCTGTGGCCACAACCAGTAAACAATCATTATTGTAACTATTCAGGTGGGTTAGAAATAATGCCCACCTAAAAGGTGAATTGATTGTTTTCTGGACATTCAAGCGTCGGGAACGCTTGCATAGGGGCGTGCATGAAATAACTTCCCGTTTTTGAATTCCTGGGTGCACGCTTGCC
>NZ_CEXWTU010000094.1:0-17107 GCF_982758155.1 Marinagarivorans sp.
TTAATCCACGATGGTTTTTATTTCACCTTGAAAGGGCTGGTCAGTAGGGTAACGCATCGGGGCAGGAGCCCCTTATTAGACATTGCAGGAGCATAATGTCGTGGAGCAGTTATCGAGGCATGTAACGCTTTGAGCAACGCTGTTGAGGAAGCAGGAGGCAAGTATTATTGGATAAAGTATTTTTTCCTCGGCCTTTAGTGCTTGGGCATTTTTTAACATCCGTTACGCTATTTTTGCTTGCTAACATCCTATTTTAATCTGGGTGTTAGCGCCGTTTATGTCGACTATTTCGTTTGCGCCATGGAATAGTTAATTATTCAATACGACTATTACTGGCATTTTATTATTAAACCTACTTTATTAACTTTCATTTTTCTTCAATTTCTATTTCTTTTCGATATTTTTTTAACCCCGACCTTATGCTTTATTGGCAGGCTTATAAAAGTGTGGAATACATCTTCTTATGGCGGGGCTCTGCCCGTTTACTAAGTTCTGCTGCAGGTTATGTTCGCTACTCAATAATTTTGTTTGTGCATTAATGTTGGGCGAAGCGATAAGTACTTCTATCGGTGTTAGCTTCGTTTAATGATTTAAAGTCGCTATTACTGTCTTCAAGGAGGCAAATAATCATGAAACTACAAAAAACATTGCTGGCAAGTGTCACTCTCGGTTGCGCTTCGGCTTTTTTTGCTACCGGTGCAAATGCCTGTAACGGCGTGCTCAACAACCAAAACAACGAACAAGGCACTCACAACGGCTACTATTACTCTTTCTGGAAGGAGACCAACGAAGGTCAAGTATCTATCACCTGTGGCGAGGGCGGTGATTACGGTACAGACTGGAGCAACGTCTTTAACTGGGTTGGCGGTAAGGGTTGGTTTCCAGGTGGTCCGCGGGTGGTCAGTTATGAGGGCACCTTCCAAAGTAAGAATGCGAATAACCAGCAGGGTCAAAACTCATACCTTGCACTCTATGGGTGGACTCGAGTTCCAACTGAAGTTGAGTATTACGTAGTCGAGAGTTACGGTTCCTACAATCCCGCTAGCTGTGGCGGTATCGGTGGCGGTGGTGTTGCTGCCGATAACACTCCTGACGATGGCTTAAAAGGATCCTACACGACGGCAGACGGTTCGAATTACGACATGGTTCAGTGTACACGCGCGAACAAGCCCTCTATTTCTGGAAACTCCACATTTAAGCAGTTTTTCAGTGTGCGCAACCCCCCTAAGCCTTGGGGCAGTATCAGCGGCACTATCGACGTGGCGGAGCACTTTGATCAATGGGCGAGAGCCGGCATGCGGCTTGGCAATGATTTTGACTACATGGTACTCGCGACAGAAGGTTACGGTGGCAACGGTCGAAATGCCTCGGGTGACTCTAACTTAAGGATTAGCGAAGGTCCTGGGGAGCCTGTCGACTGCGGTAATCAAGGCGGAACGCCAGTGTGTTGTTCGATTGCAGCAGACCCAGATGGCGATGGCATGGGTGAGCAAAACGGTAATGCTTGCGTAGTTACCATGGACACGGAAGGTTGGCACGAGCCAAATCCAGATAATATCTTGGCCGCTATTAACGTGGGTGGCACCGGTGAAGATGTTCAAATGGATAACATCTGGTACGCGCCCAATCAATTTGTAACCGGTGCCGACCCCTATTCAACTGGGGATACCGTATCTGGCGCTAACAGCTCGGTGATTACTACCGAGGGTTATGGCGAAAACATCACTATTGATATTCCAATGTCAAACCAGTGGGTTTCGGTGGATCTAAGCTTTGCTGAAATGTACCAAACAGAAGTTGGAGCGCGTGCATTTAGCGTCTCGATTGAAGGTGAAGAAGTCCTTACCAATGTCGATTTGTTTGATGAAGTTGGCCATGACGTTATGTGGAAGCCAGGCCCCCTTGTTGTGCGCGTTACTGATGGACGTCTCAATATTAGACTTACATCCACAATAAACAACGCGACTATTAGTGCGGTGTTGGTCACCAAAACAAATGCGCCAGTTGCATCAAGTTCTGCACCGGTAAGCTCGTCCTCTGTTGCGGTTTCTTCTAGCTCTGCACCTGTAGTTGTGGCCTCTAGTTCGGCGGCGCCTGTTGCTAGTTCTTCTAGTCCTGCCGTTGTTTCATCGTCTAGCGCTGCCAATACAAGTGTAGCGGTTGGTAGTTTCAACGGATGGTTGTTGATGGTGCTGGGGTCGTTGTTATTAGTTATGCGCAGGACTACAGCTAAATAATTAAACTCTTCACTGCTGTAACAAAAAAATGGCTCCCTTGGGAGCCATTTTTTTTGCGTAGAGTTTGTGCGTTTTATTACGCTAGCAAGATAATAACCTCGTTATCACGCGCCAGGTGCGCCAAGGGATGCGTAGAATTTGATGGTTTAATTTCTAGGTTTAATACAAGCCAACACAACATTTCCTACATCCCCCTGCCACTGCGTTAGTCGTGAATAATCACGCTCAAACACCGTAACCTCAAAACCAATATGCTGTAGTTCTATTACCACGTCTTCAATGTTAATCGCCAACATGGTGTGCTGGTCTTGCCATTGTTCTTTTATCCCGCCATGCTCTTTAGTGATGGTAATCATCAAGTCGAGTTTGTCGTCGTTCTTTTTGTCGTGCCAGCGGGATTGGAATGAGAATTGGCCTGCGTCGTGGTCTAGATAATGGGTGTAGCCGCTATCGTTGGCGATATGATCACGCCCGACCATGTCAAAAATAAAGAGTCCGCCGTCTTCTAACGCATTGTAGGTTTGTTGTAATGTTTGCACAAAGTTCCCTTTGGGGAAGTTGTAGTGCATGGAATATAAAAAACAGGTAATCAACGCGAAAGGTTCTTGAAAGCTGAAACTACACATGTCTTGTTGCGAGAAGCTGGCGGTGGGGCATCGGGCTTGAGCGAGTTTTAGCATGGGCGCGTTAATATCTAAACCGCTAGGGTTATAGCCCAGCGATAAAAAATGCTCTACATGTGGGCCGGTACCGCAGGCTAAATCTAAACTCCTGGGCTTTTGGCCTGTAGTGGCGGTGACGAAAAGCTGAAAGAGGCGATGGCTAAAGGCGCACTGCTCTTGGTAGTCGATGTTGCAACACATCAGGTCGTAGTAATGGGATAGGTCTGAATACAAGGTGTTGCTTGGCATGAGGGCGCGCTCGAATAAGGTGCGGCATCATAGCGGTAGGGCGTGTATTTCACTATTGAATGTCGGTGTTGTTTAGGCCATCGTTTTAAATGAGCCTGTACTACCGGGGGCGGGGCTGAAGTACGCCGTTGCATAGGATAATATCGGATGGTGAGGCGAGTTAGGGACGAGGAAACAATATTTCATCCACTAATGCTCGATCTCGACATCCTTATCTTCGTTGCTCAAAGCGTTACATGCCTCGGCATGCGCCCCTTCAAGCGCCTCGATAAGAAAGCCGATCTCTTCACCTAATTGGATAAACTATTATTGCCCCGTCCCTTATATTTTTTATGCATTCTTTAGGTGAGCAAGTGTTGCCATAAGGGCCAATTATTATTTCGGGAAAAAAGGCAGGCGGCTACAGCCGCCTTCTATGGGCTAGGGTTCGAACCTAAAATACTTACTGTTATCGAGCTGCTCTATAGCGACTGCGTTTAAGTAGGTATTCGGGTAGCTCAGGTAACCGGTTTGCATTATGCAATCGCCATTAGGGCATACGCCTTCATAACCCGGTGCCTCACCATTCTCGTCAAACGGGTGTCGCAACCCAAGCGAATGGCCTAGCTCATGAGCTTGCCCGCCAATCCAGCGGTCAAAACCTAAGTCATCACTGCAACGTAGAGGCTCATCCATCAAGCCCTTGATGTCGTCCGAAGGCATTACAGTAATACCCTCTACACCGCCGCCCGCATTAAAATTACAATCACTGTCGACGTCAGACAAAATCATCCAAACTTCGTTTTCGGGACGATTCCCGTAGTTATCATTTAAGTCACTTTGAATACCAAACCAGGCGAACCAATTGGTAAGGCTGTTCACGCCGATGTCCTTATTAAAGTTATTAAACCATTCAGTATTATGAGTGCTATGGAAAACCGTAGCCTCGCCGTCGTCAACCATTAAAAACGTTTTATCTGTACCCAATTGGCCTGCGTACCATTCCTTAATAAGTGCCGCTGAATTTTCAATAGCCGCTTTATAATCACTCTTCACGGTTCGGTCAGAGGGTACATGGTAAAAAACACGAACACGGTAAGTACCTGCTAGGCGACACCCTGTTAAATCTACTTCTGTATTGGCTTGTGTATTCGGGCACAAATCTGCAGCGTCATTGACTGAGTCTTGATCTGTATCGAGGCAGGCGTCTACGCTGCTGCAATTCAATGGATTATTGGCGATATCCAATAGTGATAGTTTTGGGAGATTGTCTATATCGAGGGTGACTAATTGGTTGTTTTTTAGGTTTGCGGTTACTAGCTCTGTTAAACCGTTTAGGGTGAGTGAGTCTAGCTTGTTACCTTCCAAATTCAGATGTTGTAGTTGAGTATTCGCCGATAGGTCAAGGGTTTGTAGTCTGCCAGAGATGACGGTAAGGTTTAGTAGGTTTGTTGCTTGGGAGGTTTCAATAGAGTGAAGCTGTAGATTTTCAATAGAGACCGTATTGAGGGTTTGGCTGGCGGGCAGTATTAAAGGGTTACTCATAAATTCTGTCGGAAATATGTTGTCTAATGAAAGGGTCTCCAAACCTGTAAGTTGTTGAGTGTTGATATCGGATAATGCCGCATTAGTAATCGCAATATTTTTAAGTGTCGGTGTATTAGGGAGGTGCACCGTATTGAGTTCAGCCGCATAAAAAATGTTAATGATTTCTAGGGCAAGGTTGTGGCTAAGATCCAAAGTCTGCATGCCGAGCGAATTAGAGCGAAAACTTTTAAGTGTGGTTAGATGGCTAAAGTCGTAACTATTTTTGGAATCAATATAGTGGCCTAATTCGAGATGTTCGATCGTGGGTTGTGCATTCCAAGTAATATCGACGCCTGCTGAACCCGCTTGTAGGCTCAAGTTTTTAAGCATTGGCGTACTACTGAGATTAAGGCTTTTCAGGTTGGTATCGACCAGTGTGAGCGACTGTAATTGTGCAGCATGGCTAAGGTCAATATGATCGTGTGATGCATTGAGTACCAGCGTTGTGAGTGCCTGAAAGTGTTGCATCTCCAGCCCGGTAAACTGCACGCCTTTCATTTCTAGTGATTCAAGCTGATGTTGAGATGATAAACCAATCACCGTACCTTCAGATACGGAGGGGTAGGTGATGCTTAATGATTTGAGCGATGTCAGTGGCGTTAAGTCAAAATCCGTTAAGTCATTTGCTGATAACGACAACGATGTAAGTTGGGGGTTGGGCTGAGTAAAATATTGAGCTAGGTGCTTACCATGTACACGCAGTGATGTTATTGCGTTGTTGCTTGGCCATGTGACTGTTTGCTGTGCGCTGGTGGTGCTGGTTGTGCTAATACCCAGGTGGTGCAGTTTGTTATTGCTGGAAAGGTCTAAGTGGTTGATGCTTGAGGTGAGTAGATTGAAGCTGGCTAGGTTGGTATAGAGGCTTAAGTCGAGTGGAGGGCTGAAGTGCAAGAGATTAAGCGTGAGCTGCTGTAATTGCGCATTATCTTTTATTTGAAACTCGGCGCTAGATAATACTAGGCTGTCGAGTTGCGTTAATGCGGAGAAATCAAGCTCGAAAAGGTAGTTGGAGCTGCGCGTGAGATCAATATGGGTTAACTGTGTATTGGCACTTAAATCTAAAGTCTCGAGGGTATTGTCTGGAAGCTCTAAATGACGCAGTTCAGTGAGCGAGGCTAAATTAATCGACGTTATATTCAATAAGTTTTTGATGCTACGGAGATGGCTTAATTGCTCGATACCGGTAGTATCCTTAATATAAGTGTAGCCATGACAATCAATTCCCGTCACTTCATGTATATAGGTTTTACCTGTGTCGTACACACAGCTGCGTAGCTTGTGGTCGCCAAAATCTATGCTATCAAGGCGTAGAGAAAGGCTGCTTTGGCTACTGCTTTGAGTCTCCATGCTGCTGGCTATACTCGATTGACCCACGTGAGGCATAGAGCTACTGGAAGCCATGTTTATGCTGGAGTTTGCGCTCAAACTACTGGAGTTGACGCCTTTATCTTCGCTGATACAGCCGCCTAAAAAAGCGCTACTGGCGATGAGTGTTAATAAGGGGGGGAGCGTGAATCGTTTCATTGTGTGCTTGCCTGTTGTGTGTTCCTTTCGCTATAAAACACTGCGGGATAAAAAACCCTCATTGCCTTACGATGAAACCGTGATGGAGTTCGCGCTTTTATTGAGTGGTGTCTGTTTTCTAATATTATTTCATATTTATAGAATAGCGGTCGCCATGATTTCGCATTTGTAATTTTTTCAGCCAAAATCTAATTGTCGTAAATTAAAACCCCTTATAGCTATAAGGGGTTTTAATTTAATCATTTATCTATGAGCCTAAAATTTAGAACGCTCGCCTCATGATTACCAACTGCCTACCTGCAGTTGAAAGTTATTTTCTGCTTGCTTCACAAAAATTAAATGTTCGCAGTTATTACTTGCGGTATCTACGCCTATCCAAGCGCCTGGTAATTGTTCTATATCAGACAATATTTGGCCGCTACAATTTTGAATGTCGTAGCGGGTTAAGGCAGAGATATTCCAGGCCCCTAAGCGAAGTAATCCACTTCCTTTACTGTATTTCAGGCAGGCACCTTGCGATACGGCAGTGGTTCCATTTACATTCGTAGCATTCTCGGATGTGCACGGGAACCCTTGTTCACTGGAGCTAGCAGCGGAACTAGCAGTAGAACTAACAGCAGAACTAACACTAGAACTAACACTAGAACTAACACTAGAACTAACAGCAGAGCTCGTTGGGGATGACGAGCTAGATTGCGTGTTGGTTAATGCGGATGCGGGCAGTGAGCGCAGAGTGCTGTATAAGTTACTCACAATAGGGTCAAAGTATCCGCCGGTATTCAGCATTAGAGAAAAACTAATGTAATTACCCGTAGCGGTGTTATAGGCACGCCCTAGCCAAGTCCAGCCGCCTAGCATTGAACCCGCAAATCCAGAGGTTGCGTTATAGGTTTCATTGAATTGAACCATCGCTGGTGCTGATGCTGAGATAGCCAAAAAATTATCTAGAGCGACCCAGCGATCATGGCTTTCAACAGTGTCGTTATACCAAGGTTCTCCATTTTCGGTTCTTGCGGTGGCGGATTCTTTCGCAATAAACGCATTGTTATCGCCGCTAACGGCAAACATATTTTGCATATAGGCCTCGAAATTACTGTTCAATTCATTACGGGCTATTTGATGCGCTAAAAAGCGTAAAATACTGTACCCGTTACTGTTGTACGCACCTTGCACCACGGTTCCGGGATTTCGATCTAAAGGTTTACTGTAGGTCCATCGCACATTGTCCTCTAACGCATGGTTTTCCGGTTGAATATTAAGTTCTGAATAAAATTGATTACGACTACCGCCGTTGATTCCTCTTGACTCAAAGTTGGGTAATTCTTTAACCCAAGAGAGGTGCGTAATTAAATGATTGACGGTAATGTCATCAGTTCTGGCGTCTGGAATGAAACCTTGCATCGCGGTTAATCCATACTCTTCGAGTAAAGGAAAAACAAGTGTGTCTGAGGAGAATTTCACGTCAGCGCCGCCGGGTACTTGAGTGTTGGGGATATTGATGTTTTCGCTTATCATTTTCTCGATAACTTGCTGGGTAACAACCTTGTCAACACTGGCCAGTCTCAGAACCGCGTCTTTTGAAAGAGGGGTGCTTAATGATTTATCCGAATAACCAAATGAATGATTTAAAATTAAATTTCCATTATGGGACAGTGCAAGAACCGCTGCAGAAACCCCTTGTGCTTGAAGATACTCTTTAAAAGGTTGAGTCACGGCCTGTTGCAGCTCGGCATTAATTTCGAACCCTTGCTCATCCATTGCTATATTGGCTAATGCTGGGTTGAGTGTTAAGCCTAAGTCGAAATAAAGGTTTTCCCATGGCGCGTTATTCATGCGGCCGTCAGACTTTTCAACAGACACTCTGGCAGCAATGGTGTTCGGCGTTCCATCTGTATGTAGCGCTGCTCGGGCTGCCGGTGATAGGCCAATGTGACGATACCCTGCTTGGCCTAAGCGTACGTCGGTAGCTTCAGTGCCGTTAATATAGATGGTCATTGTTCTGGATCCGCGTGCCCAAAACATTAAGTTATCTTCTTGCCCGGACTGGAGCGTAAATTCACTACGTAACCACAAGTCTAGTGGGCCATATTCAATTGGGGTTACTTGAGAGTCCGCGAGGAAATTTCGACGGTAGTGTGCGCCCATTGAATAACCCAGGTTGGCATTTAGGTAGGCGGATGTTTCTTGCTCAAAACCAGCGCTAGTGGCTTTGTTGTAAGAGCCGCGCATTTTTGCGGTTAAATAAGTTCCCCAATAACTTTTTAGGTAAACGGGTTGATCTTCACCGTCTGCAACAGGAAACTGAGTGGGCTCTATCGTCCACTTTGCGGACTCCCAGCTTTCCTGTATAGGGCTTGATTTTAAATTGCCTTCAGAATGGAGATAATCCGTTGTGCCCCATCGGTTCTTCAATCGAATTCGCCCGTCGGAGAGCGTTTCTTTTTCCCACATGGCGCTGTGCCAGGTGTTGCTTTGATCTTGGGTTAATGTGCTAGCCGTCGGCCTTTGATGAAGGCTCGAATTTGTATCATTAAATGGCGTGGAATTTTTCAGTTCGGTGTGAAGATATAAGTCTGGAAACCAGTGGTTGCGCAAACGTACATAGGTTTCATCAACATCTTCGATATGCCAGGCGGCAAGTGGGTAATCGTAGCGATAGAATCCGCCCGCAGCAGAATCCCAATTGGAATCATCATAGGCAGGGTTGAACCATTGGTTGCCTGGGCTCGTTGTTGTGAATTGCCAGGTTAGACCGTTCTCGCCATTAGGGATGATGAAGGTGTCTGGAATTTCGTGAAATCCGATATCGGGTGGGTTTAATTGAAACTGTGCAAAAGCGGATTGAATCGATATTGTTGTAGCAATTAAAGCCACAGATATTTTGGAATAATTTATCGATAGGTTGCTAAGAGAAAGCATTAGATTAAGTCCTGGTTAGTGTTCGTGAAATGTCGCCTGCTGTCTTAGTCGCGCCTCAAAAATATTATTTTTAGCAATAACACCGCTACAGTTTTCGCTCCTTAGCAACAGCTCCTGCATTGCCTAAAACCGACATTATGCTCGGATAAGTGTGTAGGTTGACGTTACTATTGGCGTGAGAAAATCAAGCCTTACAGTGTGTGATACTGTTTGCTGTAAGGCCTGATCGTTAAATTAAAATTTTAAAATGTTCTATGGTTTTTTTGAAACAATATAGTTCGAGCAATTTCCAGCAACGCCGTAATTTGCGCTAAAACCAGAGACGGAAATAGTGCAGTTTCTCCCAATTGTTTCTTTTGATATGTTCAGTAAGAAACTACCATTTTTAGTGATTTTAAAAGCTTCTATTCCCATATAGCCCCCTATAGACGATGCGTGGCATCCCGGTGTTGTGCCATCTTGAGGGTCTCCAAATTCACAAGCCACTGGATTAAAAAGGTCGGGGTCAGGGTGCGTGTGAGGTACTTCGGTACAGGTGGTTTCGGTATGAGGAACAGATACCGTTCGACGAAGAGGGTGGTAAATGTTACAAGATAGGTACTCTGTAATAAATCGTCCGTTTTGATAACCCCAAAAAAATTCAGATTTTCTTTCCGTCGATGTTGGATGATAGCCGCCTATTGAATAAAGGTGATGTGCTCCAGTTTGCCCATAGGCGGTACAAAAGTTTCCTCCATAATATTGTGTGACATTAGAGTATGTCGTCGTTGTTTTACAGACTTCTTGTACGTCGGCATGCGCACCAAAGGAGCATAGCGCTAAAGCGGTTAGGGTAATCATTTTTTTAATCATTTTTTATTCCTTACTGTTGTTGTGATAGTTTTAGGGTCGAACGCTTTTAATCGGTTTTTTCATTGATACATTTTTTTAACGGAGGCCGGAGCGGAGTTGTCAAATGGCGCTAGCCCCATCGCCATACGCTCATTTTCAAGTTCTTGATAAATGTTGTTGGCCAGTTCATCGGCTTGCTGAATAATATTTTCATTGATATTTATGTTGTAACGCTCTTTTAGCTGGCGCCTTGTGTTAAACCCTATTTCAGGATTTCCACGCCTTTCGGCTAAGGCGATATCAGTGGCTATATTCGTGAGTATTTTTTCTTGTGTGGGTGATGCGTTGTCAGAAGGGATGTTATTCACTTGATGTAAGTCAAACATTGAGTGTTGTATGCTTTCTATAAAAGGAATATTGCGTGCGCCGAGTACTGTTGCTTTTTTCAATAGTTCTCGTGACTGGGCTTGTGTCTTTGGGCTGCCATCATTGGAGATAAGCTTAAGTGCTAGTACTTGCATCGCAATGATGTCATTGTCATCCGCTAGCGTGCTCAGTGTTTCAGTGTCGTAGTAGCTGTAATCACTATTGAATAAGTTGTCGGGGGTTAGTAATGAATCTCTCCATTGCTGCCATTCGATATGATGATTGCTGGGTTCATCTTTCAATTCATTTTCGGTGGAAACCCTGTTAGGCGAAGGGGCTGCCGCCGTAGATATTTTATTGGTGTCGGCAATAGCTACGTTTGTTACCTTTGCACCATCATTATTGGTACTATTTTTTGAATGTGTGTTGACGTCGTGTTGCGCGTAATTAATCGCTGGCAAACTGGGTGTACTAAGGCGCTTATTTATTTGATAGAGAACCAAGACGAAAACTATTAATATCGCTAATTTTAAAATTTTGTTGTTATTATTTAGGATGACCATTTAATAGCTCGCTGCCTTTTTGTTACGGGCACCCACCTGTTCTGACCAACGAGAGTGAGTCATTTTTTAGGGGGCTTTATTAGTGTTTGGGTCTTATTCGGATGAAAACGGCATGCGCGGTAACGCCTGCCGTTAATGTAGAAGGTTTAGAACATGCCGTTGTCGTGAGCCATCCAGGTGGGAATTTCTTGCCATACATCCCAGTGCTCTACGATTTTGCCATTTTGGTCGACACGGAACATATCAACACCAGCCCGGCCGGGGGCATCGCTGGTGATGTCATATTCATGGACATGCAAGATCACCATGTCGCCAGAGGTAACTACGCGTTTAATTTCGTAGCGGATATTCGGGATGGTGGGTAAGTAAGAGCCTAAGCCATCGATAAAGCCCTGTCGGCCTGTGGCTACATAAGGGTTGTGCTGTATGTAGTCTTCGGTTAAAAAATGCCGTGCGGCTTTACCGACATCTTTTCGTTCGACAAATACCTTGGTGTAAAACATTACGACGGCGCGCTCGTTGCGGGCGGTGTCGCTCATGGGTTTAGCGGCAAAGCTTTGGCTTGATGCGAACAGGGTGGCAAAAGCCAGTAGGCTAAAAAGTAGTGTTTTGGGTAAGGTAAACATAATAACTCCTAGTGTATTTATTGTTTTTTATTACGGTTGTTATGCATGCCGGCCGGGTAATACAAGAGGGTGATGTGCCTGCATTTGCGTAACGGGGTAAAAGTTATCGTGTTAGCGAAGGCTAGACCATGAAGAAGGAGTGATGAATTTATTATTTTATTATCCCCTTTAAAATCAATGAGTTATGTTTATCTTTAGAACGCTTAGGGCATAGTTCTGGAATGCATTTTTTTGTTTAGGGGCGTGCGTTGTCGCTACAAGAAGCAATTCCTTACAGCGTAAGGGCCGGATCAAGCGTATAGAACCAAAGTTGAAGTAGGTATCGTGTGTGTTGGTCAGCAGGCCAGGCAGGCGATATTGCGTGAAGAGCTGAAAACACGAGTTTGGAGTGATGTGGTGGTGAAGCGAGCGCCTGTCCCAGCAGTTTTCACATCAGTCTAGACTGGCTGGTATTTGGAGAGGATTTACGGGGGGCTGACGATGCTTTAAAGCTTCAGTTTGAGGCCGTCAGCCAATTTGATGGCGAGGATAAACAAATCGCACAAAGCGTATTAGAAGGGCTGATCTTAAAGTTCCAAGCCAAGCAATCCATTTATCGAAAGATTGTCCATAAGAAATAAAAAAGCCGCTAAGGCTGTGAAGTTTTAGCGGCTTTTTGAGTTCGGTATGTAAAGCTAGAGAGCGCTAACCTATTGATTTAATAGATTTTTATGATGACGCATCGATTGGCCTGGTTGAAATTTAAGCAAAATATAGAGTGTGTGTCCCCTTAAGTTGTTTTTATTCATTGTCAGGGTACGCACATAAAACAATTGAGATATTTAATTCTGATGTTGATTGCATTAGTTCTGGGTCAAAGACAATACTCATGTTGATACTGCCACTACTGAACCATCCTACGAAATACTCAACACACCCACCCGTTTCACATACTTCTTTGAAAAAGTCTCGGTATTTAGCCAAGACTAGGTTTTGTTCCTTAACAAACTCTTCAAAGAGGGTTTCCTCTGCATCTAATTTATTGCCGTGACACAGGTCTTTGTTCCATAGCGTGCATTCATATGTTCCCCCCAATGGACGGCCAGCTTTGGACACGCGCTCACTTCCTACGTCATACTGAGCGTCCGGATTCATTGAAAGGTACTCAGAGATATACTCAACTTTCATCTTTGGATGAACTACTTTCAATGAAACAGTAAATTCGTACTGTGGCAATTTACCTCCTATTGAACATAACGCTTTGGCTGTCCAACCACGTAGTGGCGATGGTTGAAAAACTTGTTATGTCATTTTCTTTTTTTGCAAAATAATCCTATAGTCAGAAGTATAAACATGCCTATAGCCAAGACCAAGTGATGATCTATTACATTGTGGAACTCAGCAATAAACATTTTAACTCCTTGCATTCCATCTTCAGTCTCTTTGCTGAGATGGATTTTTTCAATTACCTTTCTCGCAGTAACTCCAGGATCTAATAGGATACTAAAGCATTGAACAAGCAGTAAAATAGTTGCGTTACAAATAACTAACCATTTAAGTCTAAATATAATACTTACGATTATTAAGATACTAGTGCCGAGAATTGTAGCTATCATATATAAACCTTTAAAACTAATTACCTACAGTCACATAACATTATATTCATGGTCACATATAGGAATATGTCTACATATAGACCTTTATGCCTATAACTATACCTAAATGACTAAATATAGCCATCTCCCAACATCAAGCTTGTGTCTATATCTAGGCATTTATCGACACCGCATTCAATAGTGCTTCTTTGACCCCTAGCCTTTCGGCAGTAGGTCGCTTTTTGGCTTCACGTAACACTCTAACCTAACCTAATCACATCTCAAATCACCTCGCAGGTAATGATCAAGCGCTCAGAAGCTGGTATCGGTATGCACCTTTGGGGCCGTCACAAACAGGACGCTTGTGCAGAGCTATATGATTTTTCAGGGACGCAAATGTTAGGGCAATGCAGGGGCGTGCCCCAGAGATGCATGCCGGCACCGTCGCGCCACACAGCCCAACCAAAAAAACCCTCCTTATAGCCGCTATAAGAAGGGTTTTAATTTAATCATTTATTGATGAGCCTAACATTTAGTCGGCTCGCCTCATGATTACCAACTTCCTACCTGTAGTTGAAAGTTATTTTCTGCTTGCTTCACAAAAATTAAATGCTCGCAGTTATTACTTGCGGTATCTACGCCTATCCAAGCGCCTGATAATTGTTCTATATCAGACAATATTTGGCCGCTACAATTTTGGATGTCGTATAGGGTTAGGCCGGAAATATTCCAGGCCCCTAAGCGAAGTAATCCATTTTCTTTACTGTATTTTAGGCAGGCACCTTGCGATACGGCTATGGCTCCATTTACATTCGTAGCATTCTCGGATGTACATGGAAACCCTTGTTCGCTGGAGCTAGCAGCAGAACTAACTGCAGAGCTAACTGCAGAGCTAACTGCAGAGCTAACTGCAGAGCTAACTGCAGAGCTAACAGAAGAGCTAACAGAAGAACTAACAGAAGAGCTAACAGAAGAACTAACAGAAGAACTAACAGCAGAGCTCGTTGAGGATGATGAGCTAGATTGCGGGTTGGTTTCTACCAATTCAAAGCGGTCCAAGTTCACACCGCCGTCAACAAACTCGATGGTCAGTGTGGCACCTGCAGGAAGGGTTATATTACTTAACGTCAGCGTATACCAATCCTGCCAGCCCGAATCCCTGGTTGTTGTTACATCCCCCAGTGCGCTGTTGTTTGCGGAAAGCCGAATTCTGTTACCCATGTT
The DNA here is from genome assembly GCF_982758155.1 of Marinagarivorans sp. Lineage (NCBI taxonomy): Bacteria > Pseudomonadati > Pseudomonadota > Gammaproteobacteria > Cellvibrionales > Cellvibrionaceae > Marinagarivorans > Marinagarivorans sp. Next base: position 14,342 of record NZ_CEXWTU010000094.1, read on the forward strand.
GGGTCCTGCAACACGCAGTTGAATATCATAGATACCCCCAGAACCAATCGTGTAATTCAATTGCTCACCGGCTGAGGTCCAACCTACATAACAACCTCCATTACTGCTATTTGCTACATCAACATCGAGGCCTTTGTAAGTGCAGTTAGTGGCGTTGCCAGAGTTACCAGGGGAGGATTCCACTGGTGCGCTGTCATAGTTTTCCGCTTCAAAAATATTCGAGTGAGAAACGATACCCCTGTGGTGATCATAAGCTGCATCCCAGGTGGAGGCATCGATAGCGTCAACCATGCTTTTCAAATCATTGATAAAACCTGTGTAGCCACTCAGGCGTCCACTCTGATTAAATAAGATGGACCAAGAGACCGTCGGCTTTCCAGCAGATGTTGTTTTAAATGTGTAGGCGTAGGTGCCATTCATCACGCCGGAATGGCCAGGGTGGCCGGGAAACCTTTGTTGCCAGTCGACAAGCGCCTCAGCGGTACTGGCTGTCTCAAACATGCGAGCCCGATCGTAGGGTAAAGCCGCAGTGTTGTACCAGGGCTCCAACAAAAAACCACTCTGATCAAGTGGGCGCTGAGAAATAAGTTCTGCGCCAAGGTGTATTATATTGCCGTTGGAGGAAATCGATTGTAGATATTCCTCAAAAAACCTTCCCAAGGTGCTGTCTTTCATCGTGATTTCACGGGCAACGGCGTCGTTGGGATTTTGGTAATTTGGGCTTACCGTTTGTAGTTGGTGGCCTCTTAACAGCTGAATCGCGTATCCAAGTAACGTGTAGCCTGAATTGTAATACCCTGCACAGATCGGTCCGGGGCAAACTAGCTCTTGCCAATCATTACCGTTGTAGTTCTGCGCAGCCAAGGTTGTTGTTTGGCCCGTAACGGTTCCCTTAAAGCGATAAATGGCACCCGGCGTTCCCAATGTTGCATTGTGGTTGTTGCCCAAGCGAACCAAATCGTCCTTAGCCAATATTAGCGATCCCGTATTGCTGCCGCTGTTGTATCTTTCCCTGCCCAACTCCTGGTTGTAAAGCCAGCGCATGTAATCAGCGGCAGACACATTTGTCTCATCCACTGTACGCGCTGCAGTGCTAAGGGAATCATAAAAATCATCGGCGGGGTTTGCCGGAATTGGCCAAAGACCGTTTTGGTGATCAATTAGGTGGCCAATTGTAATCTCGTCCATATTCGAACCCGAGAATACATCACCGGCGAGTGGAGATAGATCGACTCCGAACTGAGCAAGTAGGGGAAATATTTTTGTATTTCTGTTAACTGCATTTCCAGCAGGGTCTAAAGTTAATGTAGCGGCATTTAATATCTCGTTCGCGGCATCTTTTGTCAGTACCTTTTGAATGCTGGCATGGCGAAAGGCCGCTGCGGGCGTTACAGCTCTGGTGAACTCCTTATCCATGTAGCCAAAGCCTTGCGAGAACACCAGTTTGGCGTCGCTGTCCAAGCCAGTACCAGTGCCAATCGCAATAGTGCCGGCAGGTACACCATTGTTAGCCATTTTCTCTGCGATAAATGCCGTAATGTGTTCTAGAGGTCCATCACGCTCGGTACCCGTCACAGGAGGATGCGCCATTGCGCTGTTGAGCACTAATCCCAAATCGAAGTCTCGATCGCCATTGTTAGCAACGACACGTACCGCAATTGTATTCTCACCTGCCACCAGTGTAGCGCGTGCCTCCTTAGACATACCCAGATAGCGGTATGGTTCCAACTCATGTGGGTTAATGGTGTGGAGGGCGTGAACTCCATTGATGTAAACCTCTATCTCCGGTTGTAGCTGAACCCAAAACATTACATCCTCGGTTTGCGCGCTCGTTAATGTGAAGGTTGCACGAGCGGTGAGGCTTTCACGAGGGCTGTTAACAGGCCAAATACTTTTGATGGACCATCCGCCTTTGCTGATCCCCCAATTGCTGTCATCGTACTCGCTATCAAACCACTGGCATTGGCCAATTGCAGGAGAAGCGCAGGGGCTCGCCGCAACCTCGGCTGCTAAAAAATTATAACGCCAATCAAAAGCATCTTCTGGTGTAGCGCCTCCATCGGCAGGATCGGCTACAGGCACAATGATTGCTGCCGCGTTTGGCTCGTTATAAAAGCCATCTATAGCAACGCGATCATCGTACTCATCGCCGGTAAGTGTAACGGCGAAAGATTGCTGAGCGGATAAAATAGATGCGAGTGAAGTTACCGTCACTAGCATGCCGATCGCTTTTTTTGCGTTTTTCATGTGAAAAAATTGCGTATCCAAATGTGTTTCCATGTTCTTTTCCATGTTTTATGTACATTGGTTGTTAATAGATATTAATTCGAACTTAAGCGTCGTCTCTAAAACGTTTTTTGATTCAGGTTCGAAAGAAATACTCTTCTTTTTCTTTTTTACCTCCTTCTTATTTTTTGTTTATTTGCATACTTATGCGCACTCGAAGGCATTGGATTAGGAAATATAGGAAAGCCAAAAAAGTAAGCGTAGATCCCTTTAATAAACACACTTTTCTAACCGCAATTCCTTTGCCATCAACATCCAGTATCAATGTGCCTGGGGGCATCGCGGGTGATGTCTAGGTATGGATATGCACGATCACCGTGTCTCCAGACATTGCCGCGCGTTTAATTTCGCAGCCGGTATTAGTCGCGGTGGAGGGCAGCCAAGCGCCTAAGCCATCGATATAGCCCTGTCGGGCTGTGGCGATATAAGGGACGAGGAAACAATATTTCATCCACTAATGCTTGATGTCGACCGCCTTAC